>DATAEX010000452.1:0-3559 GCA_036257765.1 Bacteroidales bacterium | reverse complement strand
GGATTTTAATGCAGCAGAACGACTACTGACATTAATGAATGGCAACCTGGATTTTCTGATCTTTAGTATTCCCAGATCGGTTGCAGCCCATATGTTACCCATTAAATCAATGGCAACCGAATTGATGGTTGTATCGACTGTCGGATAAAGATTTTCGAATTGCAGCGAGGCGGGATCAAACCGTATAATTCCTCCCCCGGTAGCCATCAGGAACTCCCCTGAAGGTGTGCCGGTAATACTCAGGATATTGTTTGACGGTTCATTGCTGTGTGTACCGGAAGGATAATACGGGTAAAATTCATAATCGACCGGATCAATATAATTAAGACCCAAACGGGTTCCAACCCACAGGAAATTTTGGCTGTCAATGTAAAGGCAGGTAACATCATTATTGCTTAGCAGACCCTGAACGCCAGCACCGACAATTTCCTTGAATACTTTTTGATTGACGCTGAAAAGGATAAGTCCATGGTTTGTACCGATCCATACATTTCCGCGGTTATCGGCAGCAAGCGCAGTAGGTGTTGTTGCATTCTGCAGCATTTCCGGGGGCAAGGGCCAGGTAGTAAAAGTGTTATCGGCACTCAATGCAGTAAGTGACCGGTCGCTAAGAATCCATACCAGGCCATCAGGAGAAGGATAAATATCTATGAACCGGGAAACACGATTAAAATTAGCATCGAAAATTGTCACAGGATAGCGTCGTATTTCGCCGGTTTCATTATCTATTGAATTAAAACCTCCTGAATTCAGCACCCATAAATTTCCCTTTTGATCTGTTCTGAGTTTTAAAGTCAACTGTATGCCCGGATACCCGTTGCCGCTAACTGAGGAAAAAAAAGGCCTGAAGCGGTATCCGTTGTAACGGTTGAGACCGTTTTTTGTGCCGGCCCAGAGAAATCCCCTTTCATCGATAAGCACACAGCTTACGCTATGCGAGAGCAAGCCATCTTCAATGGACAGCAAATCGGGAATCAGATATTCCTGCCCATGCAAAGAACTGTAAAAGAGGGATAACACAATGAGAATATTCCTTAAGCTTGCCCGCATTAACCCATAAATTTTTTGAATTCTTTAAAGTAGCTAAATTATTTAAGATTAACAAACTTACAAAACGATGTAAGACCTCAGGCCGTGAAGACCTCACCCCCTTGCCCCCCGATAAGACCTTTTCTCTCCAAATAGAAGACCTCACCCCCTGCCCCCTCTTCCCGCAGAGCGGGACAAGCTCTAAAAGAGAGGGGAAGAAAGGCTTATGTGTGTCTGTGGGTTAATAAGGAAGTAGCTAAATCGAGGTTTAATTTCTTTTATTAATTTCATGGCTTTTAAGTTAATCAAAATGAATTGCAGACTTTGCAGCGGTCACGACCTTTCCCTTTTCTATATACAGGGAGACCACGATCAGTTTAAATATTACAGATGTAAGATCTGTGGTTTGGTTAATCTTGACCTGAACAGTGTTAGAATTACCGAAACCCAGCAGAAATATGCCGACAGGTTTAGGCCACCCCCGGATTATGAAAAGGAACGCGGAGCCAGAGATGCTTTTAAATTTGCATCGAAATATATTAACTGTAAAACAGGGTCTTACCTTGACATAGGTTGTGGATCGGGCTCTGTATTATATTTTTTTAAAAAAGCCGGATGGAAGGTAAAAGGTCTTGAATTATCGCCGGTTTTTGCCGAACACGTTAAAAAAGCTCTGGATATTGATGTCAGGGTTTCTAATTTTCTGGATTATGGCATTCCGGAAGAAAAATATGACCTTGTTTCCCTGCGTCATGTGCTTGAACACTTGCCAGATTCGAACCTTGCAATGCGAAAAATCTCGGATTTATTAACGGATGACGGTTATGCACATTTCGAATTCCCCAACATCAAAAGTCTCAGTCATCGTCTTCAGCGATTCAGAAATAAGTTCCGTTTTATCAGGAAAAAATATAAACCCGGTTATGCACCGGGTCATTGTAATGAATTTTCCAAAAGGTCATTTAAATTCCTTTTGAATAAAACAGGATTTGAGCTTGTGAGGTGGGAGACCTATTCCTTCAAACCGGTACCCGACTTAATTTATAATAATCTCCACTTCGGCACCAAAGCCCGCGCCATAGTACGGAAAAAGTCATAGGGTATCAGGGTTTTCTCCCTGGGCCACTCTTTCAAGCATTTCTGTAGTGACTGATTTAGGCCTTTCCAGCGGATATCCCAGAGCGCGGTCCCAGATGATATTGGCGCAAATGCCAATGGCACGGCCAATACCGAAAAGTACGGTATAGAAATCATATTCCTTTACACCATAATGCCATTGAATGGCACCAGAGTGGGCATCTACATTGGGCCATGGATTTTTTGCTTTTCCCTGCTCCCGTAAAATTGGGGGGACCACTTTGAAAAGAAGATCGACGTATTTGAAAATAAGATCGTCAGCCATATGCCTCAGGGCAAATTCACGCTGAATCATATATCTGGGATCAGTGATACGGAGAACGGCATGACCGAAACCGGGAATTACCTGTCCGGATTTAAGCGTATCCCAAACGAATTTTTTCATTATCTCTTCAGTGGGTTCTGCTTCTCCTAGTTTTACATGAAGTTCGTGAAGCCAACGCAGTACCTCCTGATTGGCAAGTCCGTGCAATGGTCCGGCCAGACCGTTAATCATGGCCGATATAGAAAGGTAAATATCGGATAACGAACTGGCAACGAGGTGGCCGGCATGAGCACTAACATTTCCGCTTTCGTGGTCGCTGTGCAGTATGAAATGCATTCGCGAAACATCGTCATATGGCTTGGGAATACCGAGCATATGTGCAAAATTAGCGCCCATATCAAGATTCGGATCAGAGAATTCCCGTTTGCCTTCCCTGTATGATTTATGATAGATACAGGCAGCAATTTCGGGTAGTTTGGCAAGCAGATTCACAGCGTCCTCATAGGTCGGATCCCAGTAATCATCTTTTTTCAATCCCGCGCTGTACTTACGTGCAAAAAATGATTCCCTTTGCATAGCCAAAATGGCTGCAGAAAATATGACCATAGGAGGTGTTCCTTTCGGGAATGCTTCTATTATCTCAATTATATAACGTGGAAGAATTCTCCTTTTCTTGAATTCATCGAGTACATCATCCACATTTTCCTGGGTGGGCAGATCGCCCGTCAGAAGCAGGTAAAAGACACCCTCTACGTAAGGCATCTCGCTGCCCTTTGGCTTTGGAAGTTTATTGAAAAGTTCGGGAAGAGTGAAATTTCTGTACCGGATCCCTTCATTGGGATCCAGATAGGAAATATCGGTGACAAGGCACTTCAGATCGCGCATGCCTCCAAGAAGCTTACTAATGGTTACGGTATCAACAACCACTTCGCCGTATTCTTCATTTAGATTTTTAATTCGGGGACGCCATGCCTGAATTTTTCTGTATAAGGTTTCTTTTACGCCGGCCATAATAGGATAATTATGAATTATGTATTATGAATTATGAATTAAAGAGCAAGAACGCGGATCGGGTATTACGGAATAAGAACAGTATTACGATCGATTTGTTTAAGATTGAGGCCACAG
>DATAEX010000442.1:0-3417 GCA_036257765.1 Bacteroidales bacterium | reverse complement strand
ATCAGTCTTTACAATTAATGGATGAAGTTCATCCGCTTATTGTTATCCGTAGTTTTGCCAGAAAAATGGGAACGGATCAGTTCCTGGCTGATGATCTTGCCGCTCATATGAAGAAGCCTGTTACACAGGTAAAGCAAATGCTGATGCGAATGGCATCAAAAGGTTTCTTATTCTACGAACCCGAAAATGATATGGCTACTATCAGGCCCAGGTTAAATGACTATATAGCTGCCAGTGTTGCCAAGATTGATTACGATGTGATCAGCATTCCTTCGTTAACGCATACTCCTCTCGAAAATGCAGTTTTTGACCTTCGCAATTATGATCTGGTTATTAATGGAATTCCGAGAATTTTCGTGAGTGATTCACAAAATGTGGTTATCTATCCCCGTAACGATCGCATAATTATGAAGAAAAACCGGCATTTTCAGTTCGACGGCCAGGTGCAGGCAGGTTTATTTACCTTTAGCGGTAGAAATTTTTTCTTCAATTACGATTCTTTCAAACTCGACCTGAGAAAGATCGATTCATTAAAGATCAGGTATCTGACCGACAAGTATGATAATTACGGTTTTCCAATTACTGAAGAAACACAAACAGTGCTTGAAAACCTTGAAGGAGAAGTTTATATAGACCGGCCTGACAATAAATCAGGCAGGCTGTCGTATCCGGATTACCCTGTATTTGTTTCACGTGAAAGCGGTTATGTATATTACGATGCCAGCAATATTCATAACGGCGTATATAAAAGAGACAGGTTCTTTTTCAAAATTGATCCTTTCTCAATGGATAGTATTGACAATTTCAACCGGCGATCCATGCAGTTTGACGGCGATCTGCAGTCTGCCGGGATATTCCCTGACATTAGAGAAACACTCAGGCTTCAACCGGATAATTCGCTTGGTTTTCAACACATGACACCGGATAGCGGTCTGTCGATTTATGGTGGCAAAGGAACTTTTACTAACGAAGTTTCTCTGACAAATAAAGGCCTTACCGGGGCAGGTGAATTGAAATATTTGACCTCCAGTCTTGTTTCGAATAATATCCAGTTTTTCCCGGATTCATTAAATGCAGTAACGAGAGATTTTACAATTGCTCAGGCGCTTGAGGGAAATCAGTTCCCTTCGGTAAGTTCCGGTAATGCGAATATTCATTGGCTTCCTTACAAAGATGTTTTGTATGCATCAAAAATTGATTCCAATTTTCAGATGTTCAATGCCACAACCTCATTGGCTGGAAACCTTAAGCTGGAGCCGTCCGGCTTAAGCGGAAGCGGAAGAATTTATATGGAAGGGGCTGAAATTAATTCGAATCAGTATACTTTCAGTGCCAGTGAAATAAATGCAGATACTTCTGATTTTTATCTTAAGTCACTTCATACCGAAGGATTTACCGTCCTGACAGAAAATATAAATTCGCATATTGACTTTGCCGCTCAAAAAGGATATTTCAAATCCAATGAAGATTTTACCCTGGTTTCGTTTCCTGAAAACAAGTATGTAAGTTATCTGGACAATTTTGAATGGGATATGAATCAGAAATTTCTGGCAATGGGATCTTCAAGTTCAACTGCAACATCTGAAGACGGGGAATTAATAGGCCCCAGCTATATCAGCACCGATGCAGAACAGGATTCTTTAAGCTTCGTAGCACCTGTTGCATTTTATGATTATGATAGCAATCTTATAAAAGCAACTGAAGTAAAGTATATTGACATTGCAGATGCAAGGATCTATCCTGAAGCGGGAAAACTGACTGTAAATGCAGATGCAAGGCTAAGAACTCTGTATAATGCCACATTAACAGCAAACAGAGAAACCGGGTACTATAATATGTTTAACGCATCACTGACAATAACTTCACGGAATAAATATCTTGGATCAGCATATTATAACTATATTGATGAAACTGAACAGGAGCAGATAATATTCTTTAGTTCACTGAGCGTTGATAACAATCATCAGACAATCGGTTCAGGAGAGGTTACTGAAAGTGACGATTTCACCTTAAGTCCAAGCTTCAGCTATATCGGAAAAGTATTTATGGAGGCCTCGAAACAATTCCTGACTTTTGACGGAGGAACAAAAATTGCGCATTTCTGTGAAAATATTCCAACACGATGGATGCACTTCAGATCGGAAATTGATCCGAAGAATGTCATGATACCTGTAGGTGATGAAGTGATTGATGTGGAGAGGAATAAAATATTCAATGGATTATATATGTATTATGATTCTATACATGTATACCCCGCCTTCCTTTCAGGGAGGAAATTCTCAAGCGACCGGCCGGTATCGACCGCCCAGGGCTTCCTGAAATACGACAATGAAAGCCAGGAATACAGGATCGGGGCAATAGATAAACTGACCGATCGTAATATTCCGGGCAATCTGATCACATTGCATCGTGAGAACTGCGTTTTGTATGGTGAAGGCAGGATTGATCCGGGTGCCAAGCTGGGACAGATAAATTTGTCAACCGTGGGAAATGTCACATATAACAGCATTGAAAATAAAACAGAAATGAATGTTATTCTTGGCCTTGATTTCTTCATTGCTGAAAATATAATAGATGTAATGTCAGCTGAAATTGACAGCGTACCCAATCTTCCTGCCGTTGATTTGAATAGTCCTTTGATTGCCAAAGGCATGGCCGACCTTATAGGGAAAGAAAAATACGAGGCTATGAAGTCTGAGGCCAGTTTATTTGGAAATGTAAAGGAAGCTCCGGCTGAATTAAAGCATACAATATTATTTAATGAATTGAAGCTCCGGTGGGACAATGAATCCAATTCCTGGGTATCGGTTGGAAAGATTGGAATTGGCAGTATTAATAATAACCAGATCAATAAAAGGGTTGATGGTCTGCTTGAATTACAGATCAAGAGAAGCGGAGATATACTTGATTTTTATCTTCAGATCGATAGGAGAACGTGGTATTATTTTGGATATACCAGGGGCGTGTTACAGATTCTTGCATCCAACAACGAATTCATCGATAGGATGAAAAAGCTTAAGCCCAATGAACGAAGACAAAAAGTAACGAGCGGCGAATCCTATATCTATATGGTGTCGACCGATACAAAGAAGAATACATTCATGAGAAGGTACAGAGAAGTTAAGGAGCAGGAACAGGGAGAACAGATTGAAGAGTAAATCATTAATTTCAAAACTACAAATTATAAAAACATCAAAATCAGTTTATGACCGTTGAAGTCTGCTTCTCTCCTGCGATATATCCGGAATTCAAAAAGGATAATTCCATTGTGGTAATTGTTGATATTTTAAGGGCAACATCTGCCATTGTAACCGCATTCATGAATGGTGTAAACCGGATTATTCCTGTTGCCACATTGGAAGAGGCGAAAGAATATAAGAAAAAAGGATTTTTTGTCGCTGCAGAAAGAGATGGAAT
>DATAEX010000431.1:0-5868 GCA_036257765.1 Bacteroidales bacterium | reverse complement strand
CAACACCGGAAGGTTTGTAAACCACAAGTTCATACTCCTTTATGCCTGCAACCTTGAGCACCTCAATTATATTGTTGGCCAATCCCTCACAATAACCGTTTGCAATAGCCTCTTCAGCAGTAAACGTAAGCACCTTACTAGAATCATCAATGCCTTCAGCAACTATTGTAGGATCAACCATTGCTTCGGCTATTCTGGGATCACGGCGCCATTTAATAAGGGTATCATTACCGCTGATTATGGTATCCTTCCCGTGCGATTCAGCTGTGGCTCTCATGGTTGAGCGCATGAACGACTGATACTTATCAGGCACGACCGAACCGGTCTGGTCGACCACTGTAGCAGCCCCGATGTTTCCACCCCGTCTCATATATATACTGTCACAGGCTATTGAAATCAATGCACCAGCCGATATTGCCTGATTATCTATGAAAGCCAGCACCGGTATATGACTGTTCAGTATTCTGGTTCGCATAGAATCGGCAATATTTACAATTCCTCCGTAAGTGTTGAGATGAAGCAGTATATAATCGGCTTTCAGGCTTTCTGCCTCCCTGAAGGCTTCACTCATTACCCGCCATGAAGGCTTACCAATATCATCGCGGATGTCAAATACATATACAATTGTTTTTGAAGTATCTATTTCCCTTGCTTTTTCTTCATCCGTCCGTGATGCTGTAAGCAGGAGCAGTGCAGGAGCAAGAATGCAGAGCTTTGTTAAAATTTTTTTTGCCATGGTTATAAATAATAACGGTTGAAAGCCAGTAACATTTAACAAAAATACAAGAATTTTTGACTCAGGCTTCGGTCAATGGCTTCAGGAGTTCCGTTTGCATACAGTATCAATTAAATACAGCTTTTTGACCTGAAATTTCCTATCTTCGTAGTCCTAATTAAAAGCTATGGAATTATCAAACCTGACCGCAGTATCGCCTGTAGATGGCCGTTACAGAAATCTGACGGCCGACCTGGATCAGTATTTTTCTGAATTCGCTTTAATAAAATACAGGGTACAGGTTGAAGTTGAATATTTTATTGCTTTATGCGAACTGCCGCTCAGGCAACTTGGAGATTTCAAACCTACTGACTTTGAGCTTCTCAGGGGTATATACAGGATATTTTCCCTGGCCGATGCACAAAAAATAAAAGAGACTGAAAAGGTTACCAATCACGATGTTAAGGCTGTTGAATATTATCTGAAAAGCCGCCTTGATGACTTGAAATTAGGAAGGTACCGTGAATTCATACATTTTGGACTGACTTCACAGGATATTAATAACACGGCAGTTCCGCTTACCCTGAAACTTGCTGTAAATGATATTTATCTACCGCTACTGGACAAAATAACGGACCGGCTTACCGAACTGGCTGAAGAATGGAAGAATATTCCTATGCTTGCCCGCACACACGGACAACCTGCTTCACCAACGAGATTGGGTAAAGAGATAATGGTTTTTGTAGAAAGAATTAATAACCAGGTTAAACAACTGACTTCAATTCCATTCTCAGCAAAATTCGGAGGTGCCACAGGAAACTTTAACGCACATGCAGCAGCATATCCGGGAACCGATTGGGTTGAATTTGCCAATCACTTTGTGAATGATGTGCTTGGTTTGAACCGACTGCAGACAACGACTCAGATTGAGCATTATGACAACATGGGGGCTCTTTTCGATTGCATGAAGAGGATCAATACAATCCTTATTGATCTCGACAGGGATTTCTGGACCTATATCTCGATGGAATATTTCAAGCAAAAGATTAAGGAAGGTGAAGTGGGTTCATCTGTTATGCCACATAAAGTAAATCCTATAGATTTTGAAAACTCTGAAGGTAACCTGGCAATCGCCAATGCAGTCTTTGAATTTCTTTCTGCAAAGCTTCCTATATCACGGCTTCAGCGCGACCTTACCGATAGCACTGTTTTAAGGAATATCGGAGTACCTTTAGCACATACCGTAATAGCCCTCAAAGCTTTGCTCAGGGGACTGGAGAAAATTGTTCTTAATCGGCAGGCGCTCGACAACGATCTTGAAGCAAACTGGATTGTAATATCAGAAGCCATGCAAACCATCCTGCGAAGAGAAGGATATGCAAACCCTTATGAAGTGCTTAAAGATCTTACCCGAAATAATAAAACCCTCACTAAAGAGGACCTCCACCTTTTCATTGATTCTCTTAAAATTGGTGACAACGTAAAACAGGAACTAAAAGCATTGTCTCCCTACAATTATACAGGCATATAAATACCTTCCGAAGGTATACCTTCCGAAGGTATACCTTCGGAAGGTGTGAAAAACAATTTTTTTATACCTTCGTCACCTTATTCAGAAATCAGCAATGACTATAAGTGGCTTTACAATGGGTAAAAATGCCCGTAAGCTTTATTATCCCATGAAACAGGCAGTACAAAGTATCCTGCCTATTGTTGACGAGTTTATTGTTGTTTTAGGCGACAGCGATGCCGACGATACTACCAAGGCTGAAATTGAATCTATATGCGATCCCAAAATAAGAATCATTGAAACAAAATGGGATATTGAAAAGTATCCGAGGGGAATGGAACATGCACACCAGACTGACATTGCGAAATCTTACTGCAAAGGCGACTGGTTGTTTTATCTTCAATCGGATGAAGTAATACATGAAGACGATCTCCCGGTCATCCGGAAAAGATGTGCAGAGTTGATTGATGACAATGATGTTGAAGGAATTTTATTTAATTATTTGCATTTTTGGGGTGATTACAGTCATATTCAGAATAATCATTGCTGGTATCGGAAAGAAATACGGATAATCAGGAATTTGCCCGATATACATTCGTGGGTATCCGCACAGTCTTTCCGGAAAATACCTGATTTCGACGGTGTCCATTACAGGCAGAAGGAAAATACGTATAAGTTAAAGGTTGCTAATGTCAATGCCAGGGTATTTCATTACGGATGGGTCCGTCCTCCGGCTGTAATGAACCGGAAGATAAAAGCCTTTAATGTTAATCACAGGGGAGTGAAGGTGGTTGAAGAAATATCCCGAAAAGATGGATTTAAAGGAAATTTTGATTACGGCAATCTGAGTAAGCTTACAGGATTCAAAGGAACACATCCGGCTGTCATGAGCGATTGGATAAGGGAATTTAACTGGAAGGATGATCTGCGTTATACAGGTGTAAGACGAAGTATGAATAACGTGAAAAGCAAGCACGACCGGATTAAATACCTTGTCATCAGCTGGATTGAAAAAAATCTGCTATTTGGCGCGCGTTTAGGTGAACCAAGGAACTATATCCTGCTTGACCGTTGAATTACGAATATTTTAGATTTAATTTAGCACAGGATTTAAAAAGTAATAATGAAAGATTTTTTCAGGCTTCTCCGGGTCTATATACCGCCTTATCAAAAATACCTCTGGCTCAATTTTCTGTTCAACTTTCTTAGTGCCGTTTTCGGGGTGTTTTCTCTGGTAAGTATGGTACCTGTTCTAAAAATCCTTTTCGGACTCGAAGAAAGCGTTCACGGATACCTGAAACTCAGCGAGAATATGTCGGGTTTCGATGAATTCAGTGCTGCTGTTAAGCATAATGTTTATAGTTTTATTACACAAATGAGCGAAACCAGGGGAGCTGATGCTGCTTTGATTTATATCGGGTTGTTTCTGATCATAATGGTGTTATTAAAAGTTGGTTTTTCTTATTTGGGAAGTTATTCAATTGTGACATTGCGGACCTCGGTTATCCGCGATATTCGGGATAAAATCTATAAAAAGACGGTTTCATTACCTATAGGATTTTTTACTGAGGAAAGAAAAGGTGACATCATTGCACGTATTACGGGCGACGTGTCTGAAGTGGAATTTTCCATTATGAGTTCACTTGACATGTTCTTTAAAAATCCACCGATCATTATCGTTTCTGTGATAACGATGTTCATAATGAGCTGGCAGTTGACAATTTTTGTGCTGATCCTTTTCCCCATAACAGGTGCCATTATCGGAAGAATTGGAAAATCACTCAAGAAAAGTTCACTCAGGGGTCAGAACAAAATGGGTGAGCTTCTTAGTACAATAGAGGAGACTCTTTCAGGGCTCAGGATCATAAAGGGCTTCAATGCCGAGAAAAAGGTACATAAACGGTTTCAGAAGGAAAACGAGGATTACAGGAAAATCATGGGCAGACTGCTTCGCCGGCGTTATCTTGCACACCCCCTAAGTGAATTTCTCGGTACCATGATAATCATAATTGTCATGTGGTATGGCGGACATCTTATTCTTAATGCCAACAGTTCACTTGAACCGGCATTGTTTATTGTATATCTTGCTGTCTTCTACAGCGTCATTAACCCGGTTAAAGCCTTTTCGCAGGAATACTACAGTATTCAAAAAGGACTCGCTTCCATGGAAAGGATAAATCGTATTCTTGAAGTTGAGAATAATATAGTTGAAAAACCGGATGCCTTACCCATTAAGGGTTTTAACGATTCAATAAGTTATAGTAACGTGTATTTCAAGTATCGCAACGAGTATGTTCTGCGAAATATCAATATAAATCTTAGAAAAGGCCGTACTATAGCACTTGTTGGTCATTCCGGATCAGGAAAATCAACTCTTGTGGATCTTCTGCCCCGGTTTTACGATGTGGAAAAAGGACAGATCCTTATTGACGGTAAAGATATCCGCGACCTTAAACTGGCTGATCTCAGAGGACTTATGGGTATTGTCAATCAGGATCCCATTCTGTTTAACGATACTTTCTTCAGCAATATTGCTTTTGGTGTGAATGAAGCTACTGAAGATGAGGTTATTGCGGCTGCAAAAGTAGCACATGCTCATGAATTCATTACTGCCACCGAAGATGGTTATTACAGTATGGTAGGCGATCGGGGCAATAAATTATCGGGTGGCCAGAGGCAACGTATCAGTATTGCAAGAGCTGTGCTTAAGAATCCGCCGGTACTGATTCTCGATGAAGCCACCTCGGCACTTGATACCGAATCGGAAAAACTGGTTCAGGATGCATTGATGAGATTAATGGAGAACCGCACATCAATTGTGATTGCTCACAGACTGTCGACGATTATTCATGCCGATGAAATTTTTGTTTTAAGTAACGGAATCATAACCGAAAGGGGTACACATGATCAGTTGCTGGGCATTAACGGCGAATACACAAAGTTCTATAATATGCAATACTTTGGGGCATAGGCTTTCAGATCCATAAATCCATTGCATCCTATATGAGCTTATCGCTGATTCCGGGAAAGATTAAGGTAATTATCAAACACAAACTGCTGCAACGATTTTGCAATGGCAATGTGTGATGAATCAAGCTTTCCATAAGAATAACTGAGGTCATCGGTTATGAAATCATATCCGAAGCCGCTGGTATCGGTAATCATGGCGATTCCATTCTTAATTGAATAAAAGGCAAACGATCGTGAACTTGATGACAGAAGATCTTTGCCAAGCAAATATCCGTTTGCAGGAATATCCAATTGATTAAGAAGAGTCCGTGCCAGATCGGCCTGGGAGCCCGTTTTATTTATGACTGTGTCTCTGGATATTGCCCCACCTGTCCACAGCATGGGAATATGGTGTTTCCGGGGCTCAAAAATGTCGTCAAACTGAGGCAATCTGGTACCGTGATCAGCGATTAATATTATTAATGTACTATCCCAGAGCCCGGTCCTTTTAAATCTGCTTATGAAATCGCCCAGGCAACTGTCGGCATAATAAGCCGAGCTGTAAAAACGATCTATCAGAGTTTTATTCCCGAATTTTGCTTTTCCGGGAATTTCAAAAGGTTCATGATTGGTAAGTGTCAGCATAACTTTAAACCATTTACCGGTGTCAGCCTGAATGTCAGAAATATTTTGT
>DATAEX010000430.1:0-3690 GCA_036257765.1 Bacteroidales bacterium | reverse complement strand
TGCAAACCATTTATTATTCTGTGCATCAAAAGCAATACTATAAACATTATCCGCCGGTAATCCGTTTTCAGTGTTAAAGGTATTCCAATTTGTACCATCAAATTTTGATACACCTCCTCCTTCAGTTCCAAACCACAAATTTCCCAGGTGGTCAATAGCAATTGTATTAATATAGTCATTGGCTAATCCATCGGCTGTGGTGTAATTGATCCATTCCGTGCCATTGAATTTAATTACACCATTGCCGAGAGTTCCAAACCACTTATTTCCAAGTGAATCTATTGCTATGGCATAAACATTATTATTAACCAAGCCGTTGTCTGTCGTATAAGTAGTCCACTGTTTTCCATCAAAATGTGATACTCCTTCCAGAGTTCCAATCCATAAAGAACTGTCATGATCAATGGCAATAGCATGAACAGCATCATTACATAATTGAGATGAAGTATTGGACATATTATAATTCGTCCAATTTTGTGCATGGGCTGTAAAATACAATACCATTAAAAATAAACTGATCAATTTTGTTTTCATAGATTTTGTGAAGTCAGATACTCGGGTTGTACTGGGTTAAATATTTGATAATATGAATAATAAACTATTTTTCCAGGCTTTTAAATGCTTAAAGTATTATTTTTTTGTATCAAAAATAATATTCTCAGGAATTTCCGTATCAGTAAGAACAAAATTCAGAAATCCAACCTGACCACATCATGTGCAGAGCAAAATAATAATCAGCGATTCATTTAAGTTTGTGTATCATGACATGTCTTCTCGTCCCGGCTTTCTTTACAAAGTTGAAGCCTGCTTTCTCAAAAGTCTTTATGAACCCCATGAACCTATAACTTGGTGAGTCTGTCTCAACGGGATAGGCTTCTATGAATTTTGCACCATTTCTTTGAGCATATTCTTTTGCTTTTTTAATTAGAAGGTCTATTAATCCTTTATCTCTGAACTCTTTTTTTATAAAGAAGCAAACTAATGACCAAACTTTTTCTATTGTCTCATCTCCACCAAGTCGTTGATATGTCTCTCTGGGCGCAATTGAACACCAACCGACCGGTTCATTTTCTGAATATGCGAGTAATCCGATAGGTGTCTCTGACCCTATTCGTTGTTTAATGTATTCCTTCCTGCTTCCTCGATTATTATTCTTCAATTCCTCTTTAGTCATACGCCATGCCATGCACCAACAATAACCAGGTGCTCCCTTTGACTGAAACAGTGATTCAAAATCAGTCCAGTTGGTTTTGGTAACAGGTGATATTTTTATGTTGTTAATTTTTGTCATGCAATATCAATAACGGAGTAAAAAAGTATAATGTTCACTCTACGATGTTTTTCCCAAAAACCCGCACACCAGCATCCTGTTCCAGCATCCGTTCCCCAACTTCTTACTTCAGTGTTCAGTGTTCGATATTCGGTGTTATGTAAGATGTTTAGAGGTATAGAGGTTTCCAGCATCTAGTATCCAGTATCCAGCATCCTGTATCCAGTATATAGCATCCAGTATCCATTTTTAACTACCTTTACCTCCTTTGAAGCATATGAATGTTTACCTTCAGGTTGAAAATGCAAGTAAGAGTTTTGGCGATATTGACCTTTTTTCAAACATAAATTTCAGCATCAACGAGGGAGAAAAGGTCGCACTGATTGCTAAAAACGGCTCCGGCAAAACCACGCTTCTTAATATTTTGGCAGGTCTGGATACTTTCGATTCCGGAAAGTATTATCTTAATAAAGATATTAAAATAAGTTACTTGCCGCAGGATCCGCAATTTAATCCTGAACTTTCTGTTTTCGAAACCATATATGGTGCACCGGGAGAACTAATGCAGACGGTACGTAATTATGAACAAGCCCTGCACGAACACAACCCGCTTAAACTGGAGGAAGCCAATGCTCAGATGGATTTTAACAATGCATGGGATCTCGAAGCCAGAATAAGGCAAATCCTGGGTGTTCTTAAATTAAATGATGAAAATCAAAAGGTTGCGAAATTATCCGGAGGTCAGGTTAAGCGTCTTGCCCTTGCGGTCGCTTTGGTGAATGAACCCGATTTTCTGATGCTCGATGAACCAACAAACCATCTTGATCTGGATATGATTGAATGGTTTGAAGAGTATCTGATGAAATCAGGGATGACATTTTTGATGGTCACCCATGACCGCTATTTTCTCGAACGGATATGTGATGAAATAATAGAAATTGATGAACATTCAGCTTACACCTACATTGGAAACTATTCTGCATTTATTCAAAAACGTTCTGAAAGGATACTGAATAAAGCACTCAGTGTGGAAAAAGCGCAGAACATACTCCGTAAAGAATTGGTATGGATGAGCAGGATGCCAAAAGCCCGTACTACAAAGGCAAAGTACCGGATTGATGCTTATTACGATTTGCAAAAACAGGCTGATTACCGCAGAAATGACCGGCAGGTGAAAATTGATGTGAAATCAGAACGTCTGGGAAATAAAATACTCATACTGGATAATGTCTCAAAAAAATTCCATGATACCCTAATCCTGGATAATTTCAGTTATAAGTTTGCCAAAGGTGAAAAATTGGGTATAATAGGCCCTAACGGTGTGGGAAAGACAACTTTTCTAAATATAATAACCGGTGCATTAAATCCGGATTCAGGCAATATTGATCACGGGGAAACTGTAGTTTATGGTTATTACAAACAACAGGGACCCGCATTTAAAGAAGGTAAAAAGGTTATTGATGTCATACAGGACATCGCTGAAGTAAAAACTTTATCTAACGGAAAGCAGTTTTCGGCTGTCCAGTTACTTAACAGGTTCCTGTTTACCGCGGAGATGCATAACGTGTATGTTGAAAAGCTGAGTGGCGGTGAAAAAAGACGTTTATACCTTCTGACTGTACTCATGCTGAATCCGAATTTTTTAATTCTTGATGAACCTACCAATGATTTCGACATACTTACCCTGAATGTACTTGAAGAGTTTCTTAATGAATTCAAGGGTTGCCTTATTTTGGTTTCACATGACAGGTTTTTTATGGATAAGCTGGTGGATCACCTTTTCATTTTTGAAGGAAATGGCGAGGTTTATGATTTTCCGGGAAATTATAGTGAATATCGTTTATCGCAAAGACAGAGAGAAATTGAAAATCGGCGAAATAAAGAGCATCTTGAAACGAAAAAGGTCATTGTCGAAAAAAGTAAAGCGGCGCCTTCTTCAACTAAGAAAATGAGCTTTAAAGAAAAAAAAGAATTGGAGGAGCTTACCAATCAGATTGAAGATCTGGAAAAAGAAAAGACTGAACTTGAGGCTCGCTTAAACAGCGGTAAGTTAACGCCCGATGAACTCTTCAGGGGATCAAAACGGATTGGTGAGGTTATAGCCATAATTGATCAAAAAACCAACAGATGGTTGGAATTGAGCGATTAGGCAAATACTATTTTACTCAAATCCCTGTTTCAAATCACACTCAAATCCCAAAACTCACACGACTGCTCGACTGCCTGACTGCACGACTGCATGACTGCTCGACTGCACGACTGCACGACTGCACGACATTTAGTATCTTGTAGCTACTTTTTTACTATCTTTTTATTTATTTCAATCCCATTGATACTAAATTTCATTAAATACAATCCCGAAGGCAAGTCTGAAATGTCTATGCGATTATCGTCAGATCTTATGACACTTATTAGCTGGC
>DATAEX010000426.1:0-3223 GCA_036257765.1 Bacteroidales bacterium | reverse complement strand
TCGGGAAAAAGTAACCATCCTGGTCAACCAGACTCGGACAACAGGTTAGCGGCCTCCATTTGATATCATGCCACTCGCTGCTTACCACGAGATGAACACCCACATCCAAACCTGGATTTTCATTCAGTAATCTCACCGCTTCTATGAACCATGGCCCGGGAACCATCAGTTCTACTGATTTCATTATACCGTTTCGGTACGATTCGATACATGCAACATTGGCTGTATGCGACGATCCGATATCGTCGCCGCGTACCAGAATTTCAATGCCGGCAGATTGAGGAAAAATGCGGCTTGCCAATAAAAGCAATGCACAGGATAGAATTTGAAAGGAAAATTTCATTGTATTATGATTTTTGAAATTGTAAGGTAATCATTTATTTTTTCCGATAATCAGAACTTTCCTACTTCAAATAGCCCGCTTAGTCAGTTGACATCAGGGCAGGAAGACGATATTCCTCGTGAATTCGTTTATTCTGAAATCCGCATCAGAAATGGATCTGATCGCTTTTCCTCCGAGGGAACACTTCTCAAATGTTATGTCCTCAACGAGGTTATCTGCTGAGAAACCACTCAGCACGAATGGCTTTGCCGGATTCTCCCAATGAATATTCTTCATCTTAACGTTTTTTATGTGCCCGGGAGGATCCTCTCCATAATGTGTACCGGGGGTGACAATCAGCTCCAGGTTTTTGAACTCAACCTGTTCCTCAACCCTGATATCTTCGAACAGAATGTTTTCTACCGTTGCAGGACCGTCACAAACGATGCTGAAACCGCCATGTCCCTCTGTTTTTCCGCCGCCCCGGGCATAGAGGATATCACAGTTCTTTACTACAACATTCCTGACTGGACCACCATTTAGTTCAAAGCCGATCGTAACGCCGTCGCTGCACGACCAGCCAACCATGGTACAGTTTGTAACATATACCGAATCGACGCTTAAATCATAATCCGGAGATTTTATGGCCACACAATCGTCGCGGCATCTCATAAAACAATTATCAATAGTGAAATTTTTCGATGACAGCGGATTTATACCGTCGAGGCCATAGATCCCTTCAAAACTGAACACCTTAACATTCCGGTAGCTGCTGTTCCTGCAATCTGTCAGTGTATTTGTCCATCCTCTGTTGTTTTTTATAAAAATGTCGCTCACATGAAGGTTAGTGGTTCCTGATATCTTTATCGTTCCCTGCAGCATGCCTCTTCCCCTGATATTAACATTTCTGAGGTCCTTGCCTGCAATGTCAGCATATACAATAGCACCCGCAGCAATATAAATTGTCTGGTCGCTGGAAAGTGTTATTCTTCCGGGACGATGCTCTCCTGGACCAAAATATGTTATTCCTTCATCTGAATGCGTAATTGGATTCGTCTCCGGTGCATCAGCAAAAATCGCAAGATGTGGAAGGTCGTTGATCTCAATATAAAGCTTTACGGGAGAATCGAGACTGATGCTTATTTCATTTTCTTTTACAAAAGCTTTTATATTCAGGCTTTTAGGCCTTATTATGAATTTTTCAATGATCTGATTTGCCGTAATCTTAATTTTCACCTTTCCCGCAAATGCAAAGGCTGCAACATCCATATCCTCAAGTTTTCGTCCTCCGTATAAACCCAGGTCATGGTCAAATTTATCAAGCCTGCTGCCTGCTCTCTCAACCCATACCGGCACCGTATTGACAGTAACTTTTATATCAGGACTTGTCTGCAGTCCCGGAGGAGCAGGATAGGGGATTACCTTAGCAACTTTACCACTGGCTGTAACATTTTGTGCAACGTAAACCATTACACACAGACCAACATACCTGAGAATCCGTTTCATAATCAATTTTTAAATTAAGAGATCTTCTTTGTTGGAGTGAAATTCTGTTCAATATTTTGGATGTACATAAAAGGGAGCATTGGCTGTCGCTATGTTCCCATGACCATCACGGATATATACAAATAACCGGTAGTTTGCTGCTCCGTTTGCAGGAACCCGAAATTGAATAGTCGCATTTTTCATACTTTTTATGAAACCGTCAACCGGCTCCGGTTTGGTTTCTCCATGACCGGCATAAGCGCCGAATTGCTCCGGTTCAGGTAGCAGTTCCCATTCAAATGTAAGTTCATCGTTATCGGGATCTCTGGCTTCAACCGTGGCAGTATACATGCCGTCGGGTGCAACCTCAATGTTTTCAAGAGCGCTGAGGCCGTTAATGGTTAAGGAGGAAATTCTCGGAGCAGCATTGGCAGGTGGCTGACCTGTCCACATATGCTGCATTACCTCCACTGTCTGGGTTTTCAGGCTGTCATGAAACATGTTAAACCAGGTATGTGTCCTTTCCTGTCGGTTGGTGGTCCATAAGAATACATAAGAACCGATACATAAAGGATTGGCCAATATAACCTTCTCATATCGTTCCTGGTAAACCCCGGCTTTTTCCGTGCTGGTCTCCTCGATAACCACTCCATGTTTGGTACTGGGCACCTCCCACCACCCGGAGGGTCCCCATTCCGTGACCACAAAGGGCTTATCCCAGTTATATGTATGCAGCCAATCCGGAACCTGCATCAGGGCGGCGTAGGCATTTATTCCAAGAAGGTCCAGATCCGGACATCTTTTCTTAATATCCTGCAGTTTTTCAAGTTTTCCGAATCCCACTACCGTCATTACCGGATGATAGGGATCGATCTCCTTGATCATAAGGGCAATGTCATTGATTGCATCCCATACTTTAAGGTTATAATCCTTATCACCCGGAATATGATCCAGTTCATTTCCGATTGCCCACATCAACAAGGCAGGGTGGTCTTTGTATTTTTCCACAATCTCCTTGTTTTTCATAAACTGATCCCTTACAGCCTGTTCATCATTGTAATCGAATCCGTCCCTTTCCGCTGCCATAGGAAGATTTACAAGAACAGTCAATCCATTACGATGCGCTTCATCAAGGAATTTGTAAGACGATCTGACGGAGTTGGCTCCTGATTCGGTTAGTTCATCAAGGAATCCCCATCCAACCGCGCCTTTGATAAAATAAGGTTCGCCGGCCCTATACAGAATGAAACGACCGTTTTCTTTTTTTATCTCTGCTTTTATTGCTTCGCATGATCTGGTTTGTTGCTGATTACATGCATCCTTTACCCCGCCAGGAAACTCATCTGTCCCGGACAATGTCATGATCGACAGCAAAAGCACGATTATCAGGGATTGTTTCATGAATGGGAATTTTGT
>DATAEX010000399.1:0-4203 GCA_036257765.1 Bacteroidales bacterium | reverse complement strand
TTTCATTGGCTTTCAGGATCGAATCAATCAGCGAGGCAGTGGTTTGCCCAAAAGGAATATCAGTAATTACAAGAGATTTCTTTTCCTGTTTTGAAATTTTGGCACGTATCCTTACTATTCCTCCCCTAATCCCGTCATTATATCTTGAAATATCAATAAGACCACCTGTTGGAAAATCAGGATACAATTCGAATGGTTTTCCCTGTAAATAGGCTATTGAAGCATCAATCAGCTCAATAAAATTGTGCGGTAATATTTTCGAAGCCAGACCGACAGCAATACCTTCGACGCCCTGTGCAAGCAATAAAGGAAATTTCACCGGTAATGTTACAGGTTCTTTGTTCCTTCCGTCATAAGACAGTTTCCATGCAGTTGTTTTGGCGTTGAATACGACTTCGAGGCCAAATTTCGACAACCTGGCTTCGATATAACGAGCTGCAGCAGCTGCGTCGCCGGTATAGATATTTCCCCAGTTACCCTGTGTATCAATAAGCAGTCCCTTTTGTCCTAACTGTACAAGTGCATCACCTATTGATGCATCTCCATGCGGATGAAACTGCATGGTTTGCCCGATGATATTTGCAACTTTGTTATAGCGACCATCCTCAATCTGGCGCATGGCATGCAATATCCTGCGCTGAACAGGTTTAAGCCCGTCGTCAATATGTGGTACGGCCCGTTCAAGAATTACATAAGATGCATAATCAAGGAACCAATCCTTGTATTTCCCGGCAAGTTCAGTAACATGACCAGTGCCAATAAGGGGATCATCGGAGGATATTTCCGGAACGGAAGAAATGTTTTCTTCCTGGTCTCCGTTCAATTTATTCTCGCTCTCTTCGTTAATATCAAACTCGTCGGATTGCATCCGCTGAAATGCTTAAATTTTTAAATGACATCAACCAGGTCTTCTTCCACCCGCAGGTTTTCAATTATAAAATCCTGCCGCTCCGGAGTATTTTTGCCCATAAAGAAAGGGAGAATATCCTGAACATGATCGCCTTTTTTAACCCGAACAGGTTCAAGTCGAATGTCCTTTCCGATGAAGTGCCTGAATTCCTCAGGTGATATTTCGCCAAGTCCTTTGAATCGTGTAATTTCAGGGTTAGTACCTAGTTTTTTCAGGGCATGTCCTTTTTCTTCTTCTGAATAACAATAAATAGTTTGTTTTTTATTTCTTACCCTGAACAAAGGCGTTTGTAAAATAAACAGATGGCCTTGTCTGACCAGTTCAGGAAAGAACTGGAGGAAAAAAGTCATCATCAGCAATCTGATATGCATACCGTCCACATCGGCATCGGTTGCGATCACCACATTATTATACCGCAGGTTTTCGAGTCCGTCTTCAATATCCAATGCTGCCTGTAACAGATTGAACTCTTCGTTTTCATAAACTATCTTTTTTGTAAGGCCGTAAACGTTCAAAGGTTTGCCTTTAAGACTGAATACAGCCTGTGTGTTCACATCCCTTGAAGTTGTAATTGAGCCGCTTGCCGAATCACCTTCAGTGATAAAGATCGTTGATTCGAGCCGTCGTTCATCATTATCGTTCAGATGGATCTTGCAATCGCGCAACTTCCGGTTATGAAGGCTTGATTTCTTAGCCCTTTCGCGGGCCAGTTTCTGAATTCCGGAAATAGCTTTACGTTCTTTTTCCGATTCAATTATTTTTTTAAGGAGTACGTCTGCAGTTTCGGAATGTTTATGAAGATAATTATCGAGGTGCTTTTTGAGAAAATCCGTGATGAAATTCCTTATCGACACTCCTTCAGGGGTCATTTCCCTGGAACCCAGCTTTGTTTTGGTCTGTGACTCGAATACAGGTTCTTCGACTTTGATACTGAGTGCAGCTACTATCGAGGTACGGATATCGGACGGGTCAAAATCTTTTTTGTAAAACTCCCTAACAGTTTTTACAAGGGCCTCTTTGAACGCTGCCAGGTGGGTTCCGCCCTGGGTGGTATGCTGCCCGTTCACAAAGGTGTAATATATCTCACCATACTGGCTTCCGTGAGTCATTGCCAGTTCTATATCTTCGTCCCTGATCTGGATAAGCGGGTATAAGCCATCGCCGTTGACATTCTCCCGGAGCAGATCTACCAGTCCGTCTTTTGAATAAAACGCGGTGCCGTTCAGGTGAATGGTAAGTCCCGAATTCAGGTAAACATAATTTTTCACCATGGATTCAACATAGTCTTCCATGTACCTGAAATGGCCGAACATTTTTTGGTCAGGAACAAATGAGACCAGTGTTCCGTTTTTAAGATCAGCCTTTTGTTCCGGTGAGTCTGCCTGAAGGTTGCCTTCACTGAAGCTCACCGATTTTACTTTACCTTCGCGGAACGATTTGATCTCAAAGAAAGATGACAGGGCATTAACAGCCTTGATGCCAACACCGTTCAGTCCGACGGACTTTTTAAATACCCTCGAGTCATATTTTGCTCCAGTATTCATCTTCGAAGCAACATCCAGGACTTTTCCAAGAGGTATCCCGCGACCATAATCCCTGATCTGGACTATATTCTCATTAATGGTAATGTCGATGGCTTTCCCAAAACCCATCATATATTCATCAATGGAATTATCAAGCACTTCCTTAAGCAAAACGTAGATCCCATCGTCCTGAGCAGAGCCATCACCTAACTTTCCGATGTACATCCCCGGGCGTTTCCGGATATGTTCTTTCCAGTCGAGCGTACGTATGGTATCTTCCGAATAATTAGCAGCAGTCATACCTTAATTTAACGGTTTGTGGCAAAATTAGCATAAAGTCGATTCTGCCTTCTAAATCTTTATTAACATGCAAATAACATCAAATTGCAGTTTGAAGAAAGCTCCGAATTGAGGGTCACGAAATTAGGCTGTTCAAAATTTATTTCAGGTTTTTGTGAAACGATTTCAAACCTTTCAAACTATCCACTTCTGAACTTCTTCAACGCTTACTCCTTTAAGTCCCAGTTTATTCTTTTTATTATACCCGTTGAGATCATTTGCCAGTTTGCCGGCTTTTACTTCTTTTAATTTCTCAATTGTAATGTAACCCAGGCTTTTTAACGGATCCACCCATTGTTGAGGTATTCCGGTTTCTATATATTTTTCAGAATCATCTTCTTTTATAACCTGCGTCTTTTCAGGTTTCATTTGGGGGAAGAACAGAACATCCTGAATGCTCGGCTGATTGGTAATGATCATGGCCAGCCTGTCGATTCCTACTCCGAGTCCTGATGCCGGAGGCATACCGTATTCAAGTGCCCTGAGGAAATCCTGATCGATGAACATGGCCTCGTCATCGCCTTTTTCTGATAATCTCAGCTGTTCCTGGAACCGTTCGCGCTGATCGATAGGATCGTTAAGTTCAGAATAAGCGTTGCATAATTCTTTTGAATTCACAATCAGCTCAAAGCGTTCAGTTAAGCGCGGATCCGACCTGTGTTTCTTGCAAAGAGGAGACATCTCCACAGGATAATCCATTATGAACGTGGGTTGAAGTAAATGGGGCTCAACCTTTTCACTGAAGATCTCATCGATTAGCTTTCCCTTTCCCATTGAAGGATCAATTCCGACACCCAATTGCCCGCATGCTTCCCTGATCTGATCTTCATTCATTTGCAGAATATCGATGCCGGCATATTTCATTATGGCATCAGCCATTGTCATTCTCATGAACGGCTTTTTGAAATCAATTATTGCTTCGCCATAGGGCACCTTCGTGGTTCCATGAATATCGACGGCAACTTTTTCAAACATTTCTTCCACAAAATCCATCATCCACAGATAATCCTTCCATGCTATATATATTTCAAGCACAGTAAATTCAGGATTATGAGTGCGGTCCATCCCCTCGTTCCTGAAATCTTTTGAGAATTCATAAACCCCCTCATATCCGCCTACCAACAGCCTTTTTAAATACAGTTCATTGGCAATCCTCAGGTAAAGAGGAATATCGAGCGAATTATGATGTGTTATAAAAGGCCTTGCTGTGGCTCCACCTGGAATAGGCTGCAAGACGGGAGTTTCAACTTCAAGATAGCCGCGTGAATTAAAAAGTTCCCGCAACGAATTGATGATTTTTGTCCGTTTTATGAAAACTTCTCTTACACCAGGATTTACAATCAGGTCAACATATCTCTGGCGGTACCGGAATTCAGGATCAGTTACAGCATCATACACGGTGCCGTCTTTTTCCTTTACAACAGGCAGAGG
>DATAEX010000379.1:0-5603 GCA_036257765.1 Bacteroidales bacterium | reverse complement strand
CTTCCGAATGGCTGAACGTATCGTACCACTGATCAATGAGCAGCCTATATTCATTGCAATTGGTTGCGGTCATTTGCCCGGCAATGAGGGAGTCATTGCCTTACTTCGCCATGAAGGATATGAAGTAGAACCCGTGGTAATTACGCAATAATTACAAATACCTTACTACCTCACTAAGTAGTTTCCGGTTTTTATTGTTTTTCCTGACAAAGCCGCTACGAGGGTAGCCCAGGGGCGTAATTCCGAATACCTTTTGATCATCTTTTAATTTAAGGGCGTCTTTAAGTATTGCAGGATCGTATGCCTCAATATAACATGTTCCGACACCTTCGTTTTCAGCAGCCAGAATTATATGTGTCATGGTAATTGCCAGGTCGGTCTCAATGGAATTATACTTATCGAATGACCTTGTCCAGGCTTTATCGGCAAATCCGACAATGACCAGGATGATCGGGGCATCTTTAAACCATTGCCTGTGATAGCAGGCTTTTACCTTTTCAAGCATTTCAGGCGACTGAATAATCAGGAATTCCCAGGGCTGAATATTACAGGCGGACGGGGCAAGCCGGCCTGCATCAAGAATTTTTTCCAAAATGTGTTTCGGAACAGGCTTCTGCGGATCATAATCCCGGATACTTTCTCGACGGTTAATTAATTCGGTGAATTCCATAGAGTTATTTAATTGAGTTATAATGACAGTTCGTGCAGAATTCAGGTGTTTTATTTTCAAACCATAACTTTCGGAAAGACCGGTAACTGTCATTATTCAATAATTCAAGTAACCCTGAATGTACTATGTTTCCGAAATTCATTTCTTTCGGGAAAGGCTTGGCGCAACATGGAACGAGGTAACCATCCCAGGTTATATAAAAATGCGACCAGGGGAAAGCACAATTTCGAAATCCTTTCTCATCCGTACGTTTTTCGAAGCTATGTGCTGTAATTATTACATTCCCTAAACTTTCTGCAGTTTCGCGGGCAGTGGAGAAAACCCCTTGAAATTCATCCGAACCGTAAAATTCATAATACGATCTGTCGATTCCCGTAAGCGCTGCAAGATTTAATTGCGTGAAATCAAGAAATTGAATCCCTGATTCGGATGCATATTTTACAATCAAAGGCATCTGCATGTAATTCTCTTTGGTAACCACCATGTTCAGCATTATATCTGTCGCCGAACCTCTGCATAAAGTAGCCGCATACTTTATATTTTCATCGAATACCCTGAATGAAGCCTTTTTTCTTATCAATTCATAAATAGCTCCCAAGCCGTCGGCTGAGATCTGAATTGTATCCACTTTATTAACAAGACCGTTGATCTGCTCTCTGAATCCGGATACCTGGGCATTTGTCGAAATGGATATAATTATTCCCCTGTTTTTGGCTTTGATATAATCAATAATCCCGGGCAGATCTCTGTATAACAGGGTCTCACCCATACCTGTCAATCCGATCGAATCGAGATACGGCCATGATTCATCGATAATCTTTTTTGCAAGATTTTGATCCATAAATCCTTTATCCATGGCCTTGCCGTAATCATATTCCCTCGGACAGGTCGTACAGGAAAGATTACAGCAGCCGGAAAGTTCCAGCATGATGTTCGAAGGCCATGCAACCCGGGTTGAGTTTACGGCTTTATAGTTGAAATAACGGATCTTATTTCCAAAGTATAAAAATAAATTCCTGTCGAACGGCAGATTTGAGATCCTCTTAACCGCCTTCCTTAACCGGCGCTTGTTCATTTGTAATTATCCGTTAATCAATTGCTCTATTTCATCCAAATGCAGTCTGAAATGCCTTAAATAGTCAGTAATCATGTTCTTCAGGGAAACCTCTTTTTTTAGAGCCGTAATCCAGATATTCTCAAGCTTATCCTGATTTACATTATTTATAACATGTATCAGATGGAGGTTTATGTATTTCCACAACATAACAATATTGTTCCAGTTCTCATGCTGATAATCCTGTATTCCAATCCATCTGTCGTTGTTGCCTAGATTGGCATAATCGGGAAAGATCAGGGGGCTGGGTTGGTATTGAAGATGTACAATGCGGTGCAGATTATTCGAAGCCGAATCCACAAGATGGCCTGTAATCTGTTTGATGGTTCTGTTCTGGCTATTCACCCGGTCGCTTATTATCTTTTCAGAAAGAGATAATAATCTGGGTTCCCAGATTTTTATCAGATTGATGAGCTCAATAGTGATATTGTCAAAAGGGTTCATGGGAATAATGATTTAATGATGAGATGTCGATATTCTTTTTATTTTTGAAATCACTTCAAAGATAATGGGAGATGAGATTGGTTTGGGGAAAAATTCAATTAATTACTTTATTAATTACACTTTATGCCGGAATATCGATAGCTCAGCCACTCGCGCAGGGTCAGGAGAAATTTCTCGGATGCGCCTGGAGCAGTGCGCAGAATACGGATTTTGCAAAATACTTTAACCAGGTTACTCCGGAGAACGGCGGCAAATGGGGAACCGTTGAAAATACACGGAATGTGATGAACTGGAATGCAATGGATGCCGCTTATAATCTGGCAGGAAACAACAATTATACATTCAAATACCATACGCTCATTTGGGGCAGTCAACAACCGGCATGGATCGAAAACCTCGATACGGCAACTCAGCGTGAGGAAATAGAGCAGTGGTTTGCTTTAGGTGCTGCCCGCTACGGTAATATCGATTATATTGATGTGGTGAATGAACCCTTGCATGCACCACCCTCGGGCGCGGGACACGGGAATTACATCAATGCACTGGGAGGGGGCGGAAGTACAGGCTGGGACTGGGTTATCAGATCATTCCGGTTGGCGCGGAAATATTATCCTGGATCAAAACTTCTTCTGAATGAATACAATATTGTAAATTCAGTCAGCAATACTGCAGATTATCTTGAGATCATCAGGCTGCTCATGGCAGACAGCCTGATCGATGGCATTGGTGTTCAGGGACATGCATTCAGTACATATGGTGTGAGTGCCGCTACTATCAGAAGGAATCTTGATTCATTGGGCGCTACCGGTTTACCGGTTTATGTTTCAGAGCTTGATATAGATGGCGCCACGGATTATGCACAGTTGAAGGAGTATCAGAGGGTATTCCCCGTATTCTGGGAGCATACTGCGGTGGCCGGAGTTACATTATGGGGTTTCCGTTATGGTTTATGGAGAAATTCGCAAAAAGCTTACCTGGTAAATCAGAATGGTTCAGAACGTATAGCATTTGATTGGCTGAAGGCATATGTGAATGATACACTGACGGTATCACAATCTGTCACTATCGGGTCGGACGATGAAAACGATACGATTTTTATAGATGAAACACTTCAGTTAAGAGCTATTCTATACCCTGAAAACACGACAATCAAAAACGTGTCCTGGAGCCTCCTGACGTCCGGCATTGCAACCATAAATGAAAACGGACTTTTAACTCCGACGTCTACCGGCATAGTAAGAGTTCATGTATCATCATGGGACGCAGGGAGAGTAGCGGTAAAAGACATAGTGATAACAAACAGGCCGGTTGATTCAATAGTTATAACATTACTGCAGGATACAATAAACACTGGTCAGTATGTCCCTGTTTCTGCAATTGCTTATCCCGAAAAAGCAACCAATAGAGAAATAATATGGACTGCAATTCCCGAAGGGTCCATTGATATAACTGACGAAGGATTACTGTCTCCTTCAGCGACCGGAGATATTACAATCATTGCCACGGCCGGTGACGGATCGGGTGTTTCAGATTCGGTGAGAATAACGGTAATTCAGCCAACCGGAATATCGGAAACGGATAACACAAATTTTAGAATTTATCCGAATCCTGCTCCAGATGGGAAATTTAAAATCGAAAATGCTGAAGGAATAAAAAGTGTGGCAATAATTGACCTTCAGGGCCGCATAATCAGCGAATTCAATGGTTTATACCAGCACTCGCTGCAGGTTGAAGTCAGTACATCACCCGGGATGTACCTTATCAGGCTGACCGACGGTAACAGGGTGTATTACCGCAAAATTCAGATCGAATAAACGGCTACTTTCTTAGATATTGTGACACTTCAAGAAAGGTAGGAACCCAAATTTCCTTTTCGTTTGCCTTCAGAAAATCAACCAGCCTGTTATGATCATTCAGGTCCACGTTAAGGGAATGTTCACCACCCACACCGTGAAAAAGGAATACAAGCAGCGACCCTGATTTCATTGCCTGTTTGACCATATCGATCATCTGATCGCCTGTTTGGCCGTTAATCATAAATGCTCCAATATTAAAAAGGTCGGCGTTGCTGTTTTCGAATCGTGATATGACGCCCCGCGCTGAGATAAATTCATTCTGTATTTCTTCATAAAATGAATCTTCTCCTGCTTTCATATCGCCGCATGTATAGGCAAAAGTCCTTATTTCTTTACCGTCGATCATTTTCAAAACAGTATTGGATACTTTAATCTCGTCCATGAACCGGCGCAGGGTATACGTATCCAGGTCGTAATCGGGACTCACCCATTCCCTGCCTGCAGGAGATCCTGAACAGGGATGAAACAGAGTATGATTTCCGAGTTCATGTCCGTTTTCAGCGGCTCTTTTCCAGTCATCCATTCTGGCTGCAATAGTTGCAGCATTGGCAGGAATATAAAAAGTGCCTTTAAGCCCGACAGAATCCAGCGACGGGATGACCTTGTCGAGATGCACATTCAATCCGTCATCATACGTGAGCACTACGGCACAGGAATGATTCTGCCATTGCCTGCCTGCAATCTGTCCGTTAGTTATGAGAGGAAGAAAAAGCAGTGTAATTGAAAAAATGAGAGAGTATTTCATGAGAATGGATTTAATTTCCGCCGTTTTCCTGATCAGTACTGTCCTTCCGGGTTATAAAAGAATACTGATAATTCATTGGAATAATGGAGTTGTATTCATCAAGCCTGGCTCCGGAAAGGCAGGCATCTATAATCTTATGACCGGTGGCCGCAAGTTCCGGTGTACGGAATTTTTCCAATTCCTTTCTGAAGAAATCATATAGGATCTCAGCCCCTTTATCATATCCTTCTACGCCTACTTCCGATTGCCGGTAAACCTGAAGGAAGCGGGAAGGAATCTTGGTTCCTTCAAGTGTAATGTAGTTGAGTTCGTATCCAAGCAGCGGACATCGGGCCTCCTGATACTGGTCGCTTCTGAGCTTTGCATTGCCTCTTCGTGTAAGATATTCCCGCATAAGCAGCTGAGGTCTGAAACCGACTTTCCAGACGCCGATGTGCTGATTTGGGGTCAGGGTATATCGTGTTCTCGGAGTATCAATAATCTGCTCCAGAAGCATGTTGGCATGTGTCACCATTTTGCCTGTCGCAAACGGCCAGTACGATCCCACCCCCTCAGAATCCATACCTTCGGAGGTTGTTATACTCGGATTTGAATAGCCCCGTGGTGCCACCAGCCTCCATAACCAGGCCAGAGCAGGGGGCAGGATGTGAAACAGTCCGACAATTCCGTAGCTTGGCTTTTCACGCGAACAGGGCGGTGTGCGCACGCCGAAACTTCTTACATCGATGATTACAGGTTTGCTGATTACACCGGGAACTATATCCCGTGGAAGAA
>DATAEX010000375.1:0-3923 GCA_036257765.1 Bacteroidales bacterium | reverse complement strand
AATAGTATTCAGATTATGGATCAGGACCATGTCGAGATATGCTCCCCGGGGATAATTGCCCTGGCCATCACCAAACATTTGTGAAAGGCTCCTTTTTACATCATCAATAGTGTATGATCCTGGAGCACCGTTAGTACGGCTCGAAACTCCGGGGGTGTTGTCGCCACCCTTTGCATGCCGCAAATGAGTTTTTGTTGTAAGAAAAATCGACCTTCTTAGTTTTTCATTATAACCAGCCCTTGCCGGATCGAGATTCAGCTCTTTAAATGCTTTGCCATAGTTTACCTGGCTTGGACCGTAAACATTTGACGTATCAAAATAATTAATTCCCCTGGTGAACGCCTTTAGAATTATTTTTACAGGATCGACATCTTCCGGTGTCCATTGGATGGAAGCCTGTCCGCCTAATCCCATACGTGTTACATCAAAATCAAGTCTTCCAAATGTAGTTGTCAGAGGTTTACTTATTCGGTATGGGTTATATCCATAACCGGGCAAAAGGACAAATCCCGCAGCAGCTGCTGCTGATACTTTAATGAATTCTCGGCGGTTTGATTTCATAGGGCTACTATTAAAGTTTTATTAGTAACAAGCTGGCAGAAAATTAGATTGTAAAAAAGTCAGGAAAATTTATTGGATCCCGTTTCGTTAAAGCAGTGGATTTGAATAATTAAGAATTAAATTATCCCGTAGTGCTAATTTGATACAGAACTTTATTTGGTTTTTTTTATATTGCAGTATCCGAAGGAATCGATTAATCAATAACAATTTGCGCAGAGTACTTATAATTACATATTACTGGCCTCCAAGTGGCGGTTCTGCGGTACTTCGATGGTTAAAATTCACCAAGTACCTCGGTGGATTCGGATGGGAACCTGCAATTTATACACCTTTAAATCCTGAACCTCAGGAAATAGATGAATCTATGAATTCGGACATTCCTCCAAATATCAGGGTAATTAAAAAAAGGATATTCGAGCCTTACAGTATATACAAATTCATTACCGGCAAAAAGCAAGATGAAAGGCTTGGAGTTGCATTGATGGATCAGGGAAAAAAGAAAAGTTTCATGAACAGGCTTTCCATCTGGATCAGAAGCAACCTGTTTATTCCCGATCCAAGGGTATTCTGGGTTAAACCTTCAGTGCGATTTCTTTCGGATTATCTGAAGAAACATCCGTTTGAAGCCATTATAACAACAGGACCACCCCATAGCATGCATCTTATAGGCCTTGAGCTTAAAACAAAAACAGGTATAAGATGGATAGCTGACTTCAGGGACCCATGGACAAAAATTGATTTTTATGCTCAGTTATCTCTCACCGAAAGGTCCGATCAGCGTCACAGATATCTTGAGAAGAAAGTACTCAATAACGCGGATCATATAATTACAGTGAGTCCGGGAATGACAGAAGAATTCAGGGCAACCGGAATTAACAATGTTACCACTATTACAAATGGTTACGATTCAGAAACTATCCATCCCAATTCATCTTCTGATCGGCTTTTTACTCTTGTTCACCTGGGTTCCATGCCAAAAACAAGGAATCCCGGGAACTTTTGGAAAGCAGTGGCTGACCTGATCAATGACAGGAGTGATCTGAAGGAATCTATAAAAATAAGACTAATTGGAAAAATTGATTTCGAAGTGAAGCAATCCATTAAAGTCAACCAACTGGATGATTTTGTCTCTCTTGAACCTTATATACCTCATGCAGAAACACTGAACGTTCTGGCATCTGCATCAGTTCTCTTGCTTTTTATCAATAATTCAGAAAATGCGAAAGGAATTCTGACCAACAAATTTTTTGAATACCTGTCGGCGAAACGTCCGGTCATTGGAATTGGACCAACCGATGGAGATGCTGCATACATACTAAATGAAGCAGAAGCAGGAAGAATGTTTGAATATGATGATCATAGCGGTTTAAAGAGTTATTTATCAGAGCTATTTGATTTATATTCGCAGAATTTACTTAATGTAGAGCCACGCAATATCGAAAAATATTCCCGGCGCAACCTGGCTATGCAACTGAGTGAATTGCTAAACAGCATTGTCAAGTGAAGAAAATTGTAACAGTTATCGGCGCCCGCCCGCAATTTATTAAAGCTGCTGCCGTAAGCCGGGCCATAAGGGCTGCCGGAGAAATTCAGGAATGCATTGTTCATACCGGCCAGCATTTCGATAATAATATGTCGTCCGTATTTTTCGAAGAGATGGACATTCCTGAACCTGATTATCATTTGGAAATCAACAGCCTTTCACATGGGGCCATGACGGGTCGTATGATTGAAAAGATTGAAGAGGTGTTAATCAGGGAAAAACCCTATATGGTTATTGTTTACGGCGATACTAATTCAACGGTGGCTGGTGCTCTTGCAGCCAAAAAACTGCACCTTAAAGTTGCCCACGTTGAGGCCGGGCTCAGATCATTCAATATGGATATGCCTGAGGAAATCAACCGTATTGTGACAGACAGGATTTCCGATGTTCTGTTCTGCCCCACAGACAATGCTGTAAAAAATCTGATCAGGGAAGGTTTTGAGCATTTCAGTTGTCAGATCAAACAGGTTGGAGATGTAATGTACGATGCAGCATTGTATTATGGCGCTATGTCGTCACACCGATCGGACATTATAAACCGGTTGAATCTTATCCCCGGTAACTATCTGGTTGGAACAGTTCACCGGCAGGAGAATACGGATAACATTCACAACCTCAAATCGATTATTGAAGCACTGAATTCCATACATCATCAGATTCCGGTAATCCTTCCGCTTCATCCACGTACGCGTAAAATTCTTGCTCAAAACGATATTCATCCCGATTTCAATATCATTGACCCGGTCGGCTATTTTGATATGGTTGAACTGCTTAAAAACAGTTGCCTGGTTATTACCGATAGCGGGGGCATGCAAAAAGAAGCCTATTTCTTTAACAAATATTGTATCACTTTAAGGGATGAGACCGAATGGGTTGAACTGGTTGATGAAGGTTATAATTTCTTATCCGGTGCAGACAAATCAAAGATTCTGTCGATTTTTGAAAAAATCCGGGTCAATAACCGGATGATGTCAGGCAAACCTCTTTATGGCAACGGAGACGCCGCAACCATCATTGCTGATTATTTGATTTCCGGTTCATAAATAGTTATCTGTTTGAACTTCCGGTCGTTTATAGCAAATCTGTTTACCACGCTTAAAAAAGAAAAAGTTAAAAAAGCGCTGGTATTGTATGCTACCATGCTAATTGGTGTGATAGCGGGCATTATTCTGAGCGTTTACAATACAAGGATGCTCGGGAAGGAGCTTTACGGAGATTTCAAGTTTGTGCAGAACCTGTTTACCTTTGCCGAGTCTTTTCTGACCATTGGAGTATTTTATTCCGGCGGCCGTGTAATTGCCATGCAAAAGGACCCTGTTAAGCGAAGAGAATTCTACGGCACAATCATCATTTTTGCGGCACTTATAAGTATAGCCCTGATAGCTTTCGGATTTGTCTTTTCTTTGTTTGAAGAACATCTTTTCGGCAACAAATTGAAATGGGTGATCATGGCATGTTTACCACTTGCCTTTGTATTCCCTTTTCAACTGTGTTTGGAACAAATACTTCAGGGAGATTACAGGATATATACACTTTCGTTTCACAGGCTTGCACCGAAAGTACTGAACATACTTATTCTGATGGCATTTTATTCTTTTTTCAGATATAAACTCATTCTCAATCTGGAAGTTTTCCTGGTATCAATGGCAATTCCTATCATTGCAATCATACTATGGCTGAAGCCAAAGTTTACCAGTTTCAAGAATAATACCAGAATTCTCTTGGGGGAAAACAAAACATACGGTAATCCTGTGTATATAGGTGCAATTACCGGAGTTGCCACCGCACAAATAGCGGGCTTCAGCTTAAGCTACTTTGT
>DATAEX010000372.1:0-2398 GCA_036257765.1 Bacteroidales bacterium | reverse complement strand
TCAAAGTCTCCGACTTTTATTCCAAGCGTGTCCTGTATTGTATGATAGTCCAGGTCAAGCAAAGAAGCAGCAAGATATTCTACCGTTTCAAACCCCTGGTTGAAAAGTCCACTCTTTTGTATTTTCTCGATTAGCTTTTCGGGCATGGTTTCACCGGTGCTATAATGTTTTGCATAACTTCTCATGACCTGTGGATCACCAGCCCAGTTTTCCATAATCTGCGAAGGAAGCTCAACGTAATCATTGGGTACATCGCCTGCAGTTCTGTAATAATTTCCCTGAGTGAACAGACTGTGAAGACCATGACCAAATTCATGAAATAATGTAGTGACTTCGTCCCAATTCAATAAAGCAGGTATGTTGCCGTTAGGTTTTGTAAAATTGCAGACAATAGAAACAATGGGATCAATCCTTTTGCTGTTCTCTGTAACAGCACTGCGGAAACCGGTGCACCATGCACCCGCACCCTTACCGTCTCTGGGATAATAATCGAGATAAAGTATACCGACCGGTGATCCGTCAGCTTCTTTCACTTCAAATGCCTCCACGTCCTTTTCATAAACAGGCAGATCAGTACGTGGAGTAAATGTAATTCCATAAAGCTTATTGGCAACCATAAACATGCCATCGCGAACGTTTGACAGGCTGAAATAAGGTCTGAGTTCGCTATCATCAAGATCATATTTTTCTTTTCTGACTTTCTCGGCGTAATACCACCAATCCCATGGCTGCAATTCGAACTTTCCACCTTCACGGTCAATTATCTTCTGCATTTCTGCAACTTCTGCCTTCGAATTGGGAAGTGCAGGTTTCCACAATCTGATCAGGAAATCATAAACGTTTACCGGAGTTTTGGCCATGTTATCATCAATAATATAATCGGCATAGGTATTGTACCCCAGTAACTTTGCCTTTTTAATCCGAAGATTTACCAACTTGCTGACAATTTCGTTATTATCATTTGCATTTCCGTTGTTTCCCCGCATCAGGTATCCGCGATATAATTTTTCACGCAGATCACGATTTGCGGCATATTGAAGAAAAGGTATCATACTGGGTTTATCCAATTTAAAAACCCATCCGCTTACACCGGCGTTTTTAGCTGCTTCTGCAGCAGAAGACCTGACGTTTTCAGGAAGACCGGCCAGATCAGCAGAATCTTCAATTACCAGTTTAAAGTTTTTATTTGTTTCAGCAAGAAGGTTTTCTCCAAACTTGAGCGAAAGCATGGATAATTCAGCATTTAACGAGCGCAGCTCTTTTTTTCTATCGGCAGGAAGATTGGCGCCACGCCTTTCAAAATCACGATAGTATTTTCCCGTAGTTCTGAGTTGCTGAGAATCGAGATTCATTTCGAGGCGCCTGTCGTAAACCGATTTAATCCGTTCAAACAGTTTATCATTTAAATAAATGTCGTCCCTGTGTGCGGTAAGTATCTTATCTATTCTTCTGGCAATGGCCTGCATTTGTTCGTTAGTATTTGCACTGTTCAGGTTGTAAAAAACATAACTTACACGGTTAAGGAACTTTCCTGAGCGGTCGAATGCATATATTGTGTTCGTGAAATCGGGGTCATCCGGGTTATTAATGATCGCTTCAATTTCATTTTTTTGTTGTTTTATACCTTCTTCAAAAGCCGGCAAATAGTGTATAGTGTCGATTTTATCAAAAGGAGGTACTTCAAACGGAGTTGTGTACTCCGAAAAGAAAGGATTTTCCATTACGTTGTCTTTTTTGCATGCTGAAGCCAACAATATGCAGGCAGCAGTGATGATCAGGCTTATTTTTTTCATGGTGAGAATATGTATTTCCGGGCAGAAAAATATTCGTAAAGTAGGAAAAAAAATATGACGAAATACATATCCTGCAAAAAGTGGTCATTCCTTCACAAGAGTCGATTTTATGCCTGTCATAACTGACTTAATGCCGTAGTTAAAGACAAACCTCTCCGGGTCTCTTTTATAATTTATGGATCCGGTTCGGGCTTTCTGGCCGGGACGCGGATTGGAATCAATTGTGCTGTAATTTGTAAACCAAGTACTTATCTTGTCCCTCAGATAACCATTTTTATTGTTGATTTCAATTTTCAGATTTTGATATAAAAAAGTCAGTTCTCCGGAAGCTTTCATGGTATCCGCTGTAAATTCAAAATTTAATGAGTTGACTGTTCCATCTAAATTAACTGACTCGTTCCTTTCCAACATAGAATTTAAAGTATTCAACTCCATTTTGCCGAATGTCCCTTTAACTAAAAAGGTTTGTTTAGGATCAAACAGTTTTGCAATGAAATACAAATTAATTTCGCCTTTATTCATAAAAAGTCCACGTCCCTGCATTGTTAAAAAGCTTTCCTTTTGCTTATACTGTGGGTCATTACTTATATTTTTCAATGATAACC
>DATAEX010000365.1:0-4031 GCA_036257765.1 Bacteroidales bacterium | reverse complement strand
GGGTAATCAGGCATATTATGGCGATTATGACGGTGTGTTTTATTGTGTGGATTATGTGGCGAAGAAAGTGATCTGGGGACAGAATGGAGGCGGATCATTCGTTGCATCTCCTGCTGTATCAGGTAATAAGGCAGTGATCGGATCCGAAAACAGGACCGTTTATTGCTTTAATAAAGCAGATGGCAAGATCTTATGGAAATACACAACTCTTGGTAAAATAAACGGATCGCCTGTAATTGCAGGAAAACATGTGGTCATAACGTCAAACGATGGCCGGCTGTATGTTCTCGATTTAGAGACAGGAAAGCAATACTGGTCATACGATATGGGAAGTCCTTCAGTCAGCACACCGGCAATTGCCGGCAATCTGATGGTTGTTGCTGCGCAAGACGGACATATTTTCGGATTCAGCTTAAATGAATAAAAGGATGAGTGCAACAGCTAATAAAAAGCATATAGTGTATTGCAACTGCGGTGGCGAAAGAATTCCGGCAGGTATAAAAGAAGCAGTCAAATCAAGTCTCCTGAATGCCGGGGTAAGCCATACCGAGTACAGGGACCTTTGCGGATTAGCGGCACTACAGAAAGATCTGATTTCTGAAATGTTTCAACCCGGTACGGATTACCTGGTTGTCGGCTGTTACAAAAGGACCATGGATCTGCTTTTTAGTCAGGCAGCCTGCAAGCCTCAAAGTGCGATTACCGGACACATTAACCTGGTTGAAAGCTCAGCCGCTGAGGCTGCAGAAAAAATAGTCTCATTTTGCAACGGGAATAGTGGAATTTCTGAGAATAAGCAAATAGTAGAAACTTCGGGGTGGCCTTCCTGGTATCCCCTGATAGATGTTGCCCGATGCACTAATTGTGGGCAATGTGCCGACTTTTGCCTGTTCGGAGTGTATGAAAAACCGGATAATCAGGTTACTGTTGTCAATCCCCGTGGATGCAAGAATAATTGTCCGGCCTGTGCGAGAATCTGTCCTTCCGCAGCCATCATTTTCCCGAAATATATGCACGGAGGTGCTATTGGCGGATCAGATGAAATCGACGAAAAGGAAGAACAGCAAAGGCAGGCACGTGATATTGAGAATATACTTGGTGATGATCTGTACGAAGCACTGGAAAGACGTAAAGCCAGAAGAAGATCGATTATCAGGGAAGAGATTATGTTAAAAGCCCTTGCCGAGAGAGAGAAGGCCTTGGGTAGATCAACTAATAATTAAAAAGTGTCTATATACCGGAATTATATAAAGACAGACCCCGGCTGCCGGCGCAAATTCCTGATCAATATGGTCTGGCGCGGCTGGAAAGGCTTTCTCAGGTTCCGCAGACGGAGGAAGAAGGGATTGTTGTTTCCGGCATTTCAGTTTATTTCGGTTACCAACGACTGCAATCTAAGGTGCCAGGGATGCTGGGTAACATCTGACGGACAAAGGGAATATATGCCTCTTGAAAAGATACAATCCATTATTGATGCAGGTAAAAGACAGGGATCGTATTTTTACGGGATATTGGGCGGAGAACCTTTGATGTACAAACAACTTCTTGGGGTTTTCAATGATAATCCCGACTGCTACTTCCAGCTGTTTACAAATGGAACCCTGTTCGACAAAAAAATGGCACAACAGCTTAGGAAGGCTGGTAACGTTTCTCCATTATTCAGTTTTGAAGGTGATGAACAGGTTGCAGATATCCGGCGTGGTGGCCGTAACATTTACAGCCGTACTTTACAAGCTATCCAGGCAGCTGTTTCGGAAAGGCTTATCACCGGTGTTTCGGTCAGCGTATGCAAATCGAATATTGAAATGGCACTCTCCGGGGAATTCATAAAAATGCTTCATGATATGGGAGTATTGTATGTGTGGTATTACATATATAGGCCCGTGGGAAGCCAGCCAAACTATGACCTGACACTCAGCAGTGATGAAATACTTCGTCTCCGGAAATTCCTTGTTGAAGGGCGAAACCGGTTTCCTGTGGTTCTGATCGATTCATACTGGAAAGCAAACGGTGAACCATTCTGTCCTGCAGCGGACGGGCTAAGTCATCACATTAACCCTTCAGGCGCCATTGTACCTTGCCCGGTTATTCAGCTTACAAAAGATACCATTAACGATGAAAGACCTGAAATGATTTATGAAAAGTCGGAATTACTCAGGACATTCCGTGACGAGGTCGGGCTTAAAACCAGGGGTTGTATTCTGATGGAGGACCCTGCATGGGTCGAAAGATTTGCGGTTCAAAACAAGGCCCGCAATTCGTCCAACCGTGACAATTATCTGGTTGATCTGCGAAACGCACCGGCCACAGCCAGCCATGGTTCCTGTCCGGTAATTCCAGAAAAGAACATTTGGTACAGATTAGCAAAAAAAACAGCCTTCTTTGGAGGTGGCGCTTATGGATAAATTAAAAGAACCGGAAGTTTTCGAAACTTCATTAAGACTTATCGTACCTATGGACAGGCAAATCCGGTACGATATCCGTCACCGGACGGATCAGTATTTTTCGGTAAACCGGATACTGCCGCCTGTTTCATACAATGCTATTGCTGAATTTGCTGATATTCTTATTGATCAGAATCAATGGAATAAGAGCTTCAAAGCCTTTGTGATGGTGTGTTGCGGAAATTCGATATGGAGAACAGTTGTGGGTACCATACCTTTTGACCGTCGAATGCTAATGCTTCCGCATTGCCTGAAAAACAGCAACATGTGTAGTGGAAGTACGGATGAACTTGGCCTGTTGTGCACGGAGTGCGGTAACTGCAATATTTCAGGTTTTCTTCGCGAAGCCGAAAACCTTGGATATATTACAGTGGTAACCGAAGGAACTGCCATTGCCAAAAAGCTTGTAGAAAGCGGTAAAGTGGATGCCATTATCGGGGTGGGATGTATGGAGGTTCTTCAAAAGATGTTTGAGGCCGTTCACAAGTACTCCATACCTGCGATTGGTGTTCCGCTGCTTACCTGTGGTTGTGTGGATACAAAAGCCGATAGCGAATGGATAAAACAGGAAATTCGACATATTGACAGTAATAACGGATTCAGACTGCTGAATCTGAACCATCTGAAAGATAAGACCGCATCACTTTTTACTGAGGCCCAGATTGACAGGTTGTTGGATTTGTCGGGCACGGAAACTGATGAAATGATTAAGGATATCATGTTGGCCGGGGGCAAGAGACTTCGGCCACTATTAACGGTTCTTGCCTACGAAGCTTTCAGCAATTACCCCGATATGCAGGTTTTGGAACATCTCGCTATGTCGGTTGAATGCTTTCATAAAGCCTCCTTGATCCATGATGATATTGAGGACAATGATGCTTCACGATACGGAAGAGAAACGCTGCACGAAAGATATGGCATACCGGTGGCCATCAATATCGGTGACCTGCTCATAGGCGAAGGATACCGTCTTCTTGCCGAATGTAATCTGGCTCCGGAATTAACAAAGGAATGCCTTAAGGTGATCTCACAGGGTCATAAAACATTATCTGTGGGCCAGGGTACGGAGTTGTTAGCCCGGATGAAAGGTAAAATTCTCCCAATGAATGAAGCGCTCACCGTATTTGAACAAAAAACAGCCGCAGCCTTTAAGGTTTCACTTCTATTAGGTGCTGTAGCTGCCGGTACCGATAAAGAAACCTGTGAATTGCTCGATCGGATCAGTTATCATATTGGCCTGGCTTTTCAAATGAAAGATGATCTGGAAGATTTTAAGCATTCAGATCGGAAAGTGTTTCAATTCGAGGACACTTCCATTTTCCTTTCTCTGCTTCTGGAGAAAGCTGCAGATCCGGATAAAAAAATTATGATTGAGGCTTTCAATAAGCGTCATTATGAAATAATTGAAGCCCTGATTGAACGATATCAGATCAGCGATGAAATAAGGCAGGAAATCCGGATTCATCTTAAGCAAATGGATATTTGCCTGGGCGATCTGCACAATGTAAAGCTTAAACTGGCCCTGCATGAAATTATTGGAAAGACTTTTGGTGAATACAGGTGAGCTGGTCGCCGCACGTTATTTGA
>DATAEX010000360.1:0-2431 GCA_036257765.1 Bacteroidales bacterium | reverse complement strand
CTATCTGATCGTTCTGCATTTCAGCCCAATCGACATGATCTTCTTCCATTTTCAGGATCTTCCTTAGTAAATCACCGGTTGCTTCGTCCTTGACTTCCCGTGCAAGCTTGATACCTTCATTATAGGATCTCACAGCACCGTTTTCGTCCTCATAATCGTTGTTGATGATTTCGGGCACTGTCTTTCCGATCCGGATCTGATTAAGCTTGGATACGATGGGTATTCCTTCCAAAAAGATTATCCTTTCGATCAGCCATTCGGCATGATGCATTTCATCAATGGCCTGTTTATAAATGGCTTTATGGAGTTTTCCGTACCCCCAGTTTTCACATATTTCAGCATGCACCATGTATTGATTAATGGCAGTAAGCTCATCTGCAAGAAGCTCATTCAGTACTTTCAGCAGGTTTTCGTTTCCTTTCATTTTTAATAGATTTGATTATAAGACAAATAAGTAGAACAATTGTTTGAATGGCCTTCAGAGATCAGATATAAAGATTTATGGGTCTTATTCTCGTAAAATACCAATTTATGGTGATAGGATTGAAAGCAGCTGCATGATAGTTTTGCCGCAATTAATTAAATACTTTTTTCCATATGAGAAATCTTACTATCATTTTCTATTTGTCCATCTTAAGTTTTGATATTTATTCACAATCAACTGATACCTTAAAAGTTGTTACCCAGAACAGTGCAGACAAACTATTGACTTCTGATGGAAAGCTTTTACTTGGCGGATATGGTGAAGTGCACTATAATCAACCATTAAATGCAGGCATAAAAAATAACGGTACACTTGATGTACACAGGATGGTTTTATTACTTGGTTATAATTTCAGCCAAAATACTCAGTTCATTTCCGAAATTGAATTCGAACACGTAAGTGAAGTCTATGTCGAACAGGCTTTTCTTCAATATCGTTTTAAGCCATTTCTGAATCTCAGAGCAGGGCTCATGCTTATTCCCATGGGTATTATCAACGAATATCATGAACCGGTTACTTTCAACGGAGTTGAACGACCTGAATCCGATACCCGCATTGTACCAACAACCTGGAGGGAAATAGGTGTTGGTATTACAGGTATTCTGGTGCCTGTTTCATTGAAATATCAATTTTATGTGGTTACCGGGTTTAATGGATATGACGGTGAAGCCAGGCTCAATGGTAGAAACGGATTCAGAGGAGCAAGACAAAGAGGTGCTGAATCTTATGTGATTACTCCCAATATTACAGGAAAGATTGAATACTATGGTCTAAAGGGACTTAATATTGGCCTTTCGGGTTACTTCGGTAAGTCACAATCCACTCTCTACGAAGGAATAGATAAAGATAACCGTACAGCAATCCTAAAAGCCGATTCATCAGTAACCGGTATTGCAATGGCTGGTTTGGACGCCCGCTATAGTAGCACAGGTTTACAGTTGCGCGGACAAATATATTACACAGCTATTTCAAATACAGATCAATACAACAAGTTTACAGGAAAAGAAGGACTTTCCAATGATCTCGGAAGTGCTATGTTGGGTTATTATCTTGAAGCTGGTTATGATATTTTGCGATTCATACCGGACAGTGATAAAGAACTGATCTTGTTTGGAAGGTACGAAAAAAGCAATACACATTTTTCGACGATCGACTCTGAGATCAATGGCTCATATAATAACGATATTATTACCTGTGGTTTAACTTTGAAACTGGCAAAAGGAGCGGTAGTTAAAGGTGATATGCAGTTTATAAAATCGCCGGATTCACCTGAACTAAATAAAGTATTCAATGCCGGTTTCGGTATTATGTTTTAATAATAGTCCAGTGAAAACACTGTCATTTATTGTAGGTATTTGTATGATTGGTTGTTATGCAATCAAAGCTCAGACAAATATTGATTCAGTTCCCGGATTACTTATCCGGGAGCTTATTAAAATAAACGGAGAGCGTGCTCCAAATATCTTACCTATTGATCATTTTTCAAATGGGAAATTCTATAAGGTGGAAATTAACTCAGAGGAACACAAAATAAAATATATATACATCGGACGTGTTAATACTTGCCGTGCGGGAGGATGTTCAGGAAGTTCAGAGCCAGCTACTCAAAGTGAATCCGAGTATTTCGATTATTATATTCTTTATAATGCAAATTGTCTGGTCAGATCTGTGAAGGTATATAATTACCAGGCTACCCATGGCCAGGAGATTGCTGCGACCGGCTGGTTGAAACAGTTCATTGGATATGACGGCAGTTATAGTTTGACAGGCAATAAACACATCGATGCTATTTCGGGGGCTACAATCTCTGTATTCGCAATATCGGCCGATGTTGAAGCCAAAACCAAAAGGCTTTTCCGGTTAATTGGAAAGCAAACAGGAGGTGCCATGACTGACTGATAAATTCTATAATTATTCTTTATTTTTAAAAAGAAGAATTATATTTGC
>DATAEX010000316.1:0-4432 GCA_036257765.1 Bacteroidales bacterium | reverse complement strand
ATATAAAATTGTATGCAATCCTATTTGCCGGTATCCTGCATTAATCTCTGTCAGCATGCCCAAAGGAAACCGGAAATCGTAAACTCCCCTGATCCTGTCATACGATCCAAGAACTCCTGCATATACTGAGAGTGAATCAAGGAAAGTTAAGCCCGACAGATTAACACCCGGTAAAATTGTAATTCCGGCATTATCCCTTATATGCTCATCAACGCGCGCTTTTGAGTGAGCCAGATGGGTCATAATAAAATGGTGCTGGTATGAGAAAATTCCCTTATTGAGGAATCCCGAAAAACCAATCAGGAAAGTTTCACGTTTTGCCAATGATTGTCTTGAAGTCCAGTCGATCCAGATATTGTGGTAAAAATTGTTTGTTTTATACTCAAACAGCATCCCCTCCATTACGGGTCTGTAATAGGAAAAAGTGTCGTTCAGCAGGACAAAAGGGAGTGGGGTCAGGTTCATCCGGGGGAATGCGCCAAGGTACATGCTTGCATTTTCTGAATTGCCTTTATAATAGGCAATAATATCCGGAGCATTTAATTCACCTTTACTCCCGAATTCATACAGAAAATCCGTGCCCGTCATGATCCGGTTATTGCTGTTAAATTCATATCCAAGTTCACCTGAAATCCTTGAACCGAATATGGTCTGATCATTTACATAGGGGTTGAAATATTCCCTGTTATCAAAAAAGCCGAAATATCCGGCTTTATATATAAACTGCTGAGCATTGAGATTTGTACATGAAAGGAAAAGAGATAAATAAAAGGCGTTTTTAAATTGACGCATAGTGCAAATTATTCAGGAACTCAAATGTAGCAATTAAAACTGGTAACTTATTGCCGGTTCATGCGTATTAGAATTTACTATCGGATAACTTAATATAAGCAAGCACTGCATAATGAAAATATCTGTTATAGGTAGTTCTAATACGGAAATGATCTTTCGATCACTGGTAATTCCTTCGGCTGGTGAAACTATACTTGGTAGTGGTTTTCATATTTCTCCGGGTGGACGCGGCGTAACTCAGGCCATAGCGGCATCAAGAGCCGGTGGAGATGTAACGTTTTTAGGCCGTACCGGAAATGATCTTTTTGGTGAGCAGGTTATTGATATCCTAAGAGAGGATCATATAAATACTTCCCACGTAATAAGAGACAAAGTCCTTGCATCAGGTGTTTCTTCGATAGTTGTGGACGACAAGGGACATAGTGCTATTACCATAACTGCAGGTGCCAATGCCAATTTGTCGTCAAATGATATTTTAAAAAGCCTTGAGGTAAGCAAGGGAGATATTGTGCTTTTACAATTGGACATTCCTATAGAAACTGTTAAATATGCTGCTGACCTGGCAGGCGCAAAAGGTGCCAGGGTCATATTAAATCCGTCACCTGCATTGCCGGTGAGCGATGAACTGCTGAGATCCATATCAATACTCACTCCCAGTACCTCACAGGCTGAATGGATGACCGGTATAAATATTACTGATGAGCGATCGGCAGAACTGGCCGGACGAATACTGCTCGAAAGAGGGTTAAGCAGGGTGATCATAACACTGCGGTCGGAAGGTGCCATGGTAATTGATAACGGTGGAGCAGAGCATGTTCCGGGTTTTGCAATGAAAACCGTAGATACCTCGGTGGTTAATGACGTGTTTAACGGTGCCCTGGTAGTCGCACTGGGTGAGGGTAAGAATTTTTATGAATCTGTTTTGTTTGCTAATGCTGCTGCGGCTTTGTCAGCATCACGCCAGGGATCAATACCATCAATTCCTTACCGGCCCGAAATTCTTCATGCGTTGAAGAAAGAGAAGAGACTGCATTGAATAATTGACTTTCTGATTTCCCGGCTGCTCGACTGCAAGACTGCACAACTGCACGACTGCACTTCCTGACTTCCTGAAATTTATCATAGTGGAATTTTTCAAAAATTACCACCTTTAGCCTTCAATATTAAAATATTGTCATGGAAGTCAATACTGTTATTCAGGATCTTGAAAGAAGGAATCCTGGAGAAGTAGAATACCTGCAAGCCGTGCGGGAAGTACTCGATTCGATAGTGGATGTATATAACCGGAATCCTCAGTTCGAGAAAGCCGGTATAATAGAACGCCTTATTGAGCCCGACCGGGTTTTAACTTTTAAGGTTCCCTGGGTTAATGATGAAGGAAATGTACAGGTGAACAGGGGATTTCGTGTTCAGTTTAATAACGCTCTGGGGCCATACAAGGGCGGACTTCGTTTCCACCCGAGTGTAAATCTGAGTATACTCAAATTCCTGGGTTTTGAACAGATCTTTAAAAATAGTCTCACAACCCTTCCCATTGGCGGAGGAAAAGGTGGTTCCGATTTTCAACCCAAAGGAAAGTCTAATGCGGAAATTATGCGTTTCTGCCAATCGTTTATGCTCGAGCTCTGGCGGATCATTGGTCCAGAAACCGATGTGCCGGCAGGTGATATCGGCGTAGGTGGTCGGGAAATAGGATTTCTTTACGGAATGTACAAAAAGCTGACTAATACTTACACCGGCGTATTAACGGGCAAAGGAGTCAACTGGGGCGGAAGTCTGATAAGGCCTGAGGCAACCGGCTTTGGTGCAGTATATTTTGCACAGGAAATGCTCGCCACAAGAGGTGAAAAATTAACCGGCAAAAGAGCTGCCGTTTCAGGGTTCGGAAATGTGGCGTGGGGCGCCGTCCGTAAACTGAACGAACTGGGCGCAAAGGTTATCACACTATCAGGTCCAGATGGTTATGTATACGACGAAGAGGGAGTTTCAGGAGAAAAGATTGATTATATGCTTGAACTCAGGACTTCGAATGAAGATATTATAGAACCTTATGCCAGGAAATTCAAAAGTGCTGTATTTGTAAAAGATCGTCATCCCTGGGAGGTAAAATGTGATATCGCCATGCCATGTGCCACTCAAAATGAACTGAATGAACAGGACGCCATTACTCTGATAAATAACGGATGTATATGTGTCTGTGAAGGTGCCAACATGCCTTCGGTTCCCAAAGCTATAGAGATCATTCAGAATAAGGGACTGCTTTTTGCTCCTGGTAAGGCAGCAAATGCAGGTGGAGTAGGGGTTTCAGGACTTGAAATGACTCAGAATGCTATGAAATTAAGATGGCCGGCGGAAGAGGTTGATAAGCGCCTGCATCAGATTATGAGCGCTATTCACGAATCATGCGTCGCCAACGGAACAAGAATTGACGGATATATTGATTATGTTAAAGGGGCAAACATTGCAGGTTTCCTGAAGGTTGCCAATTCAATGCTCGATCACGGTGTAATCTGACGCTTATCAATTTTTCATGCAAAAGTTGGGGTTTTGTCGTAAATTTGGTTAAACAATACCCCAACCACCATGAAAAGACGTCAATTCCTTGAAAATGCGGCTTTGGGTAGCCTGGCATTAGGACTTACATCATTCGATACAAAAAAATCTTCAGCTCACGATTCCGTTCCGAAGCGGAAACTTGGAAAAACCGGCGAACAACTATCGATTATTGGTTTCGGCGGCATAATGCTGAATGATAATACCCAGGAGTTTGCGAACGAAATGGTTACCAGGGCATTCAATGCCGGTATCAACTACTATGACGTAGCTCCGTCATACGGGAATGCACTCCCTAAATTAGGGCCTGCTCTGAAATCGTACCGAAAAGATTGTTTTCTTGCATGCAAAACCATGGAACGCGGAGCCCAGGGTGCAGAAAAAGAATTGAATGAATCACTCCGGGCGTTATTAACAGATCATTTCGATCTCTATCAGTTACATGCATTGAGCTCAACTGATGAAGTTGAAAAGGCATTCGGTGCCGGTGGTGCTATGGAAGTTTTTGTAAAGGCCAGGGAACAGGGAAAAATAAGATTCCTCGGATTTTCAGCACATAATGAGGAGGCCGCTTTACTCGCCATGAGTAAATTCGATTTCGATACCATCCTGTATCCGATTAATTTCAATTGCTGGATGCATGGAGATTTTGGACCGCGTGCCTTTGAAATGGCCAAATCGAAAGGAATGGGGATTCTTGCCCTTAAAGCTATGGCAATGACACCGATAAAACCCGGTGAACCCAAGCATTATAAGAATGTATGGTACAGGCCTGTTGAGGATGATGAAATGGCAGGACTTGCTTTGCGCTATACGCTGTCAAAAGAAGTCACAGCAGCTATCCCTCCGGGAGATGCCCAATTCTTCTGGAAAGCACTGGAAATTATAAAAGACCTCAAGCCAATCACACTTACTGAAATTGATAAACTGAACGCATTTGTATCTGGGAATCCTCCTATTTTTACTGCAAATGCATAATCACGCCCGATGGTAGGAATCCTGGTTAATCAGATCCTGAGCAGTAAAATGAGTCAGCTGGGTTATTTTAGCTATTGATCTGAATCTCGGGGGCACAATAAATCTTGCA
>DATAEX010000312.1:0-2761 GCA_036257765.1 Bacteroidales bacterium | reverse complement strand
GTGATACGGCTGAACTGGATAAGCTTTTCCGGAGGATCTCAGCAAATTTTGAGACCATCTATGGCAGTTTTAACAGTATCGTTCTGGGACTTAATGCTCCATTACACCTTGACAAAGGAGAAATACTGCCAATTGATGAGTCCTTCGGAAGTTATAACCCTTCCACCCATTTTACCGATGATTTTTTCAATAATAAAATAGCTTTCATAATTGCACTTAATTTCCCGAACTATTCCCTTTCGGAGAAAACAGAAAAAGCAAATGAATGGGACCGGCAGCAGTGGGCATATGCACGAATGGGCGATGTGTTCGATTCCAGGGTACCCGCAGAAGTCAATCAACTCGTTGTAAATGCCAATACCCGTTCTGAAATGTATATAGCTGATTACAATATTTTCGCAGGAAAGCTACTGACAAATGAAGGCAAAACACTATTCCCCGAGGACATGAAACTTCTTAGTCACTGGAACCTTCGCGACGAAATTAAAACCAATTATGGAAATCCGGGGGGACTTGAAAAACAGCGTATGATTTATGAAGTGATGAAGAGAATTGTATCGCAGGAAATACCCCGGATAGTTATTAACTCTCCAAAATATAACTGGAATCCCTTTAATAATAAGGTAACCGAAAACGGAAACGAGATTGATGCAACATCTGAACCATCAACGAGATTCGATGTATTGCTTCAGTTCTTTCACGCACAGCAAAAGGTAGATCCATATTATCCCGGCCTGAATACATATATAAGAAGGAATTTTGAATCGGACATGGAAATTCCGCTGGAAGATGTGGAAACACTTTTTAAAACTTACCTTGCCTCACCTGAAGTAGCGAAAGTCGGAGAAGTCATTAAGAAAAGACTCGGACGTGATCTTGAACCATTCGATATATGGTACGATGGATTCAAAACAAGGACATCAATTCCTGCTGAAACCCTGGATAAGACAACACGGGCTAAATATCCGGATCCTGAAGCAGTTCAGGCAGATTTGCCGGCTATTCTCGTCAAACTGGGATTTACCCGTGAACGGGCCGAAGAGATCTGTTCAAAGGTACAGGTCGATCCGGCAAGGGGATCGGGGCATGCCTGGGGAGCCGAATCACGTGATCAGAAATCCAGGCTTCGGACGCGGATCTTTTCAAATGGAATGGATTATAAAGGGTATAACATCGCTGTTCATGAATTCGGACATAACGTGGAGCAAACGATTACTTTACAGGATGTGGATTATTATATGCTTAAAGGGGTACCCAATACTGCCTTTACAGAAGCACTGGCATTTATGTTTCAGAAAAATGATTTGCAATTGTTAGGCTTGAAAAACACCAATCAGTTACAGGAATATGATAACAATCTGGATAATTTCTGGGCGCTTTATGAGATAATGGGAGTTTCGTTGGTTGACATTGGCACCTGGAAGTGGCTCTATGATCATCCGGGTGCGACCTCTGTTGAACTAAAGGACGCGGTTAACAGCATTGCCAAAGAGATCTGGAATCAGTATTATGCACCTGTATTCGGAATCAGGGATCAACCCATATTGGCCATTTATTCCCATATGATCAATTCACCCCTGTATCTGCCGTATTATGCCTATGGACATATAATAGAGTTCCAGCTTGCAGAGTATCTCGAAGGAAAACCGTTTGCCCCGGAACTCGAAAGGATCCTTCGTCAGGGCCGTCTCACTCCTCAGCAATGGATGCAGGGAGCAGTTGGCAGTCCGATTTCCGTACAGCCGATATTGAATGCGGCTAATGAAGCGTTAGGCAGGTTAGTAACCAGTAGCAAGTGACGTGTAACTAGTGAAAAAAAATGAGTGACGAGCAGGGATTCCTGCTCGTCACTTGTCACTTGTCGCTATTAATGTTCATGATACCCGCCCGGAGGACCGCCGCCTGGCCTGAAACCACCCGGTGGCATAGGCATTCCGGGAGGAGGACCGCCAGGGTATCCCCTGCGTTCCTGTAATTGATCCTGTGGCTGTTGTTGTATGTTACCCTGTCCGCGGCTCGACCTTAAATTGTAGGTGAATAATACAAGGAAATATCTGCGATACGCATTAGTACGGCTGTCAACGATTGCAATCGGTGAAACCGACCGTGAGATGCTGTTATTCTGATCCAGTATGTCATAGGCGCCAATCTTAAACTCGGCAGCCTGGCTCTTCAGGAATTTCTTTCCCAGACTGGCATTCCAGACATAGTATTTCTTACTGTAATCATCCGAAAGATCTGTTCCCTGGTTGTATTGTCCTACGATATCCGTACTGAAAGTAATACCTTTCCACATAACCAGATTGAGCCGGGCACTGACGGACTGATACCACTGTTTCTTATCTTCCATGAAATCGAGAGTGTACTTGTTAATAGCGTAACTTGAAGTATAAGCGAGTGTAAAATCCACATTTGAGCTAATATTACTGGTTATAATAAGGCTATTTAGCAGTGAATATGCATGCTGACGGTTTTCAAGCGATTTGGCAAATTCCGGCGCTTGTCTGTAATTGAAACCTGTTACCAGGCTGACATTACTTTTAATAGGTTTAAAGAAATAGCTGAAATTGATCATGGAATTGAATTCATATTGATTGTTCAGATTCACGGGATACGTCAACTGGCTTCCCGGATAGAGAATCACATCAATATTGTCGGGTCGCAGTAACGTATCACCCTCAGCATAAATCGTCTTGTTGGTAATTACATCCGATACATATGCACCCCTCATAAACATAAAGGTATTGAAACCGGATGTTGG
>DATAEX010000301.1:0-2065 GCA_036257765.1 Bacteroidales bacterium | reverse complement strand
CTTCCGTACTTTCATAGTAAGTTCAAAGGACTGTTTAATCTCGGCCTCAGCATCCGGAAATACCCACTTTAATATATAATTTATATTATTGGTTTCAAGTGCTTTTTTTGCATCGGCCACAACAGGTCCGTCCATAGTGTCGCAGTGAGCATTCATTGTTCCATTAATTGAAAATAGGAACAGAACAAAGACTAAAGTAATAATGTAGTTTTTCATAGGTTGTTTAATAAATCAGTTTGAATTACAAACAACGGGCTATTAGCAAAGTTAAATTCTTAAGGAATGAAAATATGTCAGAATAAAGGAAATTTTGACGTTTTTATCTTTTTTGAACAGATTTTGTAGACTTATTAAGGTTCTTAATTGTTCTGTTAAAAATATAGTTATATGAAAAGGGAAAAACATGCAACAAATACGGGAACTACAAGGCTTAATGATTTACAGGCAAGGTTTCGTGAACTGGAGCCTGTGATATCAGATGCCAATGTAAAAAGAGCATTATCTGTAATGTACGGTATGCTTCAGGAAACATGGAGGCAGATGGATAAGATAAACAGTGGTACTTTTACCGGCGAAAACTCTTTGGAAGATATACTGAATCTATACAGGCACGCACCAAAAATGGAAGGTCGTGCCGTAAATAAGCCTTTGGATGAAGGAATTAAAGCTCCTGATTTTGAACTTAACGATGCAGCAGGAAAACTCATCAGATTGTCCGATTATCGGGGGTCAATGGTATTACTTGTTTTTTATCCGCTTGACTGGAGTCCTGGTTGCAGCCAGCAGCTCGATTTATATCAATCTGAGTTTGCTGAGTTCGAAAAAAGGAAGGTTAATATTATAGGCATATCCGTTGACAGTATTTACAGTCATGGTGCCTGGGCTGCAGTTCGCAATATAACTTTTCCTCTGTTATCTGACTTCAATCCCCGCGGTGATGTTGCCAGAAAATACCGCATTTACCGGGAGGAAGACGGATTTAGCGAAAGGGCATTGTTTATAATAGACAGGGAAGGAATTATCAGGTATACTTACCTGTCGCCATATATCCATCACATTCCTGATATCTATGATCTTTTCAGGAAATTGGATGAGATTAACAAACCAGTTATCACTGTTTAATATAGGGAGGATTAAAGTATGTTTTGGGAGAATGGATACAGACGTAAGGATACGATTTCCTCAACACCAGGGTCAGTAGAGATTTATGGTACTTCCTGGTGTGCAAAAACTCAAATGGTCAGAAGATTCTTCGACAAGCTCAATATATCTTACAAATTTTTTGACCTGGAGGATAATCCTGAATCGATCGGCAAATTAAAATGGATAACAGGAGGTTATGCAACTCATCCAACAGTCGTGATTGACGGACAGACACTTGTTGAGCCTTCCACAAGGGAATTGGAGACAATTATGGCTAAATACCGATAGTATGCCAGGTTGTCTAAACTTTCCAAAATGGCATAAATTTTGAAAATTCAGAATTGCCATTAGGTGGATTATAGCAATAATCCTATTAAATGATAGGAATATTTATGAAAGGAAATTTCAAAGATCTGATCAATTCCGATAAACCTGTTCTGATCGACTTTTATGCCGAATGGTGTCAGCCTTGCAAAATTCAATCTCCAATACTTCAGGAAATAGCAAGGGAAATGAACAATAAGGTGAAAATCATAAAGATCGATGTAGATAAGAATCAGGAAATAGCTTTTAAATATCAGGTACAAAGTGTTCCTACCCTAATGCTTTTTAAAAATGGATCAGTGCACTGGCGACAGGCCGGCTTGATTCAGAAAGGGAACCTGATTGCCCTGATAAATTCAAAAGTTTAAACAATCTTACGACGAAGGTCAGTATTTATAGTTTTTCCGATTACCGGTATGTCAATCTCTTTAAAGCCTATCATCTTCTGATTTTCTTCGTCCCATAAATGAAGATTCAGAAATTTGAAAGTTTCAGAAAACCTGATGGGCTTGACTACGCTGAAAATTTCATTTTCATAATGACAGCCCGGAAGATTATAATTTGGTATCCGGGGGCTAAGATGATGAACATGATGAAA
>DATAEX010000297.1:0-6365 GCA_036257765.1 Bacteroidales bacterium | reverse complement strand
TCAACCACATTCCAGTTAACAACATTCCAGAAGGAATCGATATGGTCAGCTCTGCGGTTTTTATTCTTCCGGGAATAGGCATGTTCCCAAAGGTCGAGGCATAGAACCGGATAACCTCTGACTTCAGCAATATCCATTACCGGATTATCATGGTTACTCGTAGAAGTTATGCTCAGTTTCCCGGAAGTATCTGCAATAAGCCAAATCCATCCGGATCCGAATAACGAATGTGCAACATCACTGAATTTTTTCCTGAATGCATCGAACGATCCAAAGTCTCTTTCAATTAAAGAAATAAATTCCTGTGAAGGACTTTTACCTGAAGGTGTAAGAACTCTCCAGAATAATTTATGATTTATATAACCACCGGCATAATTTCTTATATCGGCAGGATATTCAGAAGCCATCCTAAGAAGTTCATGAGCCGTTTTACCGGTTAAACCTGCACTACTTACCGCTGCATTCAATCCATCGGTGTATGCAGCATGATGCTGTAAATGTAATTTTATAGTTTCAGCATCTGCAAAGGGTTCAAGCAAATCCGGAGAATAAGGTAACTCAGGCAATCTGAAAATACCGTCCCATTTTTTACGCGTTTTTACAGCTTTAACTACCAATCCGGATGCATAAACACCTGCAACACCTAAAAGAACTGATTTGACAAATGTTCTTTTATCCACTTCCCGTTAATTAATTTGAAACACCAAACCGCACAAACTTAATAATAAAATGGATTCTACGGAAAAAAGTTATCAAGGTTTGGTTTTCTCAGGATGTAAAACCACTCTCACATATTTCTTTAAATCGATTCTGCGCGCGGCTTCCTGAATTTTTTCAGAAGTCAGACTATTTGTCCATTCAGCGTATTTCAGCATCATTTCAGGATCATTATATCTGTATCCGGTTAATAGCTGACTGATCCAATAGCCGTTTTCCTTGAGATTTTTTTCCAGGCCTCGCCTTTGCGCCTCTTTAACTTTGACAAGATCTTCAGGCGACACACCGTTTTTCTGAATGTTTTGCAACTCCGCAATAGCAACTTTTGTCAGCTTATCGGTATTTTCGGGAGAACAGGGAATAATTACATTTATAATCGCCCTCGAATAAGGTATCATTCCCATGTCGGCACTTGCATTTATTGTGTACGCGCCGCTCAGCTCTTCGCGGATAATGTCGTTATAACGTATATCAAGCAACTGGCCCAACGATTCAAATGCATGATCCTGTTCAGGATCCCATGTTTGAGGAATTTCAAAATACAATCCGATAAGACTTTTGGGATCACTTCCCTTATACACCGGCAAATCAGTCTTTTTCGACGGAGGCCTGATGCCCATATCTTTCCAGTTTTCTCCCCTTTTTGTGGCGGGAAGGCTTGCAAGATACTTTTCAATCAATGGTTTTATGCTGTCCTGGTTAAATGAACCAACAATGAAGAATGTAAAATCAGAAGCGTCAGCAAATCGGTCATTATAGATTTCATACAGCCTGTCTATATTGATTTTCGAAAATTCCTCCACAGTTGGAATAACGTCTGCCCTCGGATGGTCCTGAGTTTTTGCCCTCGTGAACCAGTCACTGAAATAAGTTTCCGGATCAGACAATGCATTCTTAAGGTAGGATTTCTGCAGAGATACAATGGAATTAAACATTACAGTGTCTTTCCTGGGTTTTGTAAAATACAAATAAACCAGTTGAAACATGGTTTCAAGATCCTTTGGAACTGAAGAACCTGTTATTCCCTCAAAATATTCGCTTATATAAGGACTTGCAGATATATTTTTCCCTGCTAACAATTTGGTCAGATCGCTTAAGGAATAGCCATCGACACCACATTCCGGTATGATATCGTCTGCGTTAACAGCCGACTGATGATCTTCTGTACTATAAACCGAATATCCACCAGGGCTGTATGAGCTAAAAAGTACCTGGTCGTTTTTAAAATCAGTCTGTTTTAGAACAACCCTGGAGCCATTTGACAGCTTCAGTTCAACAGTACCCAGTTTATCATTCTTTTTTGTCAATAATACACGCCCTTTCTTTGGCTGATCCGAAAGCAGCTGGCTTCCCGAAAGTTTGTCCTCGTATGCCGTAATCTCCACGCTCGTGGCCGTTTCAATACTCTTTTGAACTGATGCATCGTCTGGTAGCTGTAATCCTTCCTTTTCAGGTGCCAGAATGGCAAGAACCCGGTTATCATGGATCAGGCTTTTTCGCAATAAATCGTTTATTTCTTCAAGGGTAATGCCGTCGAGATATTCCTTAACAAAATTATACTCAAACTCAATGCCCGGTATGGGCTCATTTTGAAGGAAATTTCTAGAATATTCCGATGCATAACTTGCAGAATTAGTTTTATCACGTTCATTATAGGCATTTTCGAACGAAGTAAGGATTTCGGTTTTCTGACGCTTGACTTCGCCTTCGGTAAATCCAAATCTGACTGCTCTTTCTGCTTCAGTAATGAGAGTCTGAATTCCCCGGTCAATTCCATTTTCAGGCACCATAGCAACCAGTTGAAAGACGCTCTTCTCCGGAACCAGTTCACCATATGATACCTGTGATCCCATAATCGGCGGATCGGGTTTTTCGCGCAATTCATTCAAACGCTGCGTCAGCATTCCTGAAATCAGCTGGTAAATAAGTATTCTCCTGTAATCCTTTTGCAGAACTTCTTTTTCGGGATCCAGCTTGCAGAACAAAGCCAGCTGTACAACAGGCATTTCTTTATCAGCGAAGATCAGAAGCTTTGTTCCTTCATGGTCGGGAATTGGAAAACCTTTCCGTTCCCTTGTACTTTCAGGATTCTTAACAGATGAAAAATGTTCAAGGATTTTTTTCTCCATGGTTTCCGGATCAATATCACCGACAACGATTAAAGCCATCAGTTCCGGGCGATACCAGTCTGAATAGAACCGCTTGAGTGTGGCATGGGGTGCGCCTTCAATAATTTCCTTCTTCCCAATGGGGTTGCGTACAGCATACTGTGAACCTTCAAACAAAACCGGGAACAACTTATCCTGTAGTCTTTGATTTAACCCCTGGTTCAACCTCCATTCCTCAACAATGATCCCTCTTTCCTTATCAATTTCAGTACCATCGAAAGTGATGCTATGCGCCCAGTCTTCCATTACCTGGAATCCCTTATCTATAATATGCGCTGAATCAGTCGGCAGAGTCAGCATATATATTGTTTCATTAAAACTTGTGCCGGCATTCACTTCGGGTCCAAACTGCACACCAACCGACTGCATATAATGAATGAGTTCGTTTTTCTCAAAGTTTTTTGTACCGTTAAAGGCCATATGCTCTACGAAATGAGCAAGGCCACGCTGATCTTCATCCTCCAGAACCGAACCTGCCTTTACGACGAGCCTCAGTTCCATCCTTTTTTCCGGTTTAAGATTTTTGCGGATATAATAGGTGAAACCGTTATCGAGTTTTCCGATTTTAATTTTCTCGTCTACTGGTATTGGTTGTTCCAGCCTGTCCTGACCCATTAAAAATGGCACAGCAATCAGAAGACATGTTAAAAAGACAATAATTTGCCTTGCATTCAAAGAAAAACGATTTTTCATTATAGCAGCGGTTAGATGAAACAGATGTCGGTAGTTTTATTTTTTTGGCAAGAAAGGAAAATAATAATAAATATTTTCTTTTGTAAGCCTAGTTCCGTATTCTGAATCCTGGAAGGCTTCACAATATTTTACTTTGCTTCCGGTTTCATTACCATAAAGCTCAATAAGCTTTCCACGGAACAATTCGGCATTAACATTGGAATACCATTGATCAGCAAGCCATTTCCTTCTTTCACTTTCTGTTTTTGGTACCTGATCGAGCACTCCCCTGTTAAACGGAAGCCACTCATACATTTGGGATGTATGTTGATGGTACATATCGATCTTTTTCTCAAGAACATCGTCAATGGCAACAACCACATCGGTCTTAAACGGCTCCGGATGAGTGAATACATCCCAGGTATACAGAAATACCGGATTTTTTTCAAGAAATGGTACCTCAGGGAGAATGGTGGGAACTGTTACCATATACGCAGCATCATTAACCAATATACCGGTATACCGGTGATCGGGATGATAGTCGTATGGTCGAGGATAGATCACAAGGTCGGCTTTCTGCTCACGGATGAGTTTTATTACCTGTAAGCGATTTTCATAGGTAGGCATCAGCTGACCATCATGATTATCGAGAGTAATGTACTTTACGCCTATTACCTCACCTGCGCGTCGCGCTTCCTCTCTCCTGGTCCGGGCAAGTTCGTCGGCCTTCATGCTTTGATGTCCGGCATCACCGTTGGTAAGGGAAACCATCAGAACATCATGACCCAATTGAGCCCATTTGTAGGCTGTTCCGGCTACTTCATCAGGATCGTCAGGATGGGCACCAATAACAATAATATGCAGTTTTTTCTTTTCGGGGGTTTGGGCGAGAATGGTTGTAAAGCTTAATACAAGTGCAATCACAAGAAAGAAAATGGTTGTTTTTTTCATGTTATAATAGATTTATGATTGGTTATTTTATGAAAGCTCAGTTAGAAACAAATTTAGCATTTAATTGGTTAAAATTTTATGCTTTATCTTTAATCTCAAGACTTTCAAATACTTTCCCGATGTCTTTCCTGTTCTCTGAAATTACGAAAAGTTTGTCATTTGACTGCAGTCGCGTAGCGCCGTTTGGAGTTATAAACTCGCTGTTGCGTTGAATAAAAGATATCAGGGCAGTTTTTGGAAAATGAAGATCTACCAGTTGTTTTCCTATTGCATTGCATCCTTCAGGAACTATAATTTCTGTAAGAAGTGACTTTGTACTGTCGGATAATTCTATATCGATCTGTGTTCTTTGTTTTGCCTTAACAGGCAAAGTAAGATGGAGCCATTTTGCAATAGCAGGGAGAGTTGTACCTTGTATCAGAACTGATGTAAGCGAGATAAAAAACACAATATTGAAGATCATATTTGCTTTCTCGGCACCGGCAAGCAAAGGATATGTGGCAAACACAATTGGCACAGCCCCGCGAAGTCCTACCCATGAAATAAACCAACGACTGCGGTTCTGAATTTTGAAAAAGAGCAAGCTTGCAAAAACACTCAAAGGCCGCGCCACCATTATTAAAAATGCTGAAATGAGCAATCCGATTACCATTACCGGAATAATCCGGCTTGGAAAAACCAGTAAACCCAGCGTCAGAAACAATACGATCTGCATGAGCCATGCATAACTGTCGAAGGATTTCAGAATCTTCTTTTTATGAATCAGATCCTGATTGCCCAGGTAAATCGCACATAAATACACAGCAAGAAATCCGTTTCCGCCCACAAAATCAGTTGCCGAAAAGCTGAACATCATTATGGCAATCAGCAAAACAATATACAATCCTTCAAAGTCAAGCCGGATATTATTTATTAGCCATTTGCTGAAACGGCCTAACAACAATCCTAACAATCCGCCAAGAATCAATTGCCTGAAAAAGACCGGCATAGCTTCCAGAAGAGTGGCATCCTGGTTGACAACAAGTCCTGTAAATGTGATGGTGAGGACATAAGCCATTGGGTCGTTGCTGCCACTTTCGAGCTCAAGCAAAGGCCGTAAATTACCCTTGATAGCCACATTTTTTGATCGCAGAATCGAGAACACCGCAGCTGAATCAGTTGAAGAAACAATCGAACCAAGCAGCAATCCTTCATAAATGGTGAAATCGGAAATCGCCCAAACAAATACACCAACAGATATCGCAGTCAGCAAAACGCCAAGTGTTGATAACGTCACTCCCTGCCATAAGACCGGCTTGACAGAGTCCCAACTTGTATCGAAACCACCGGAAAACAAAATAAAATTAAGGGCAATTACTCCAATGAATTGGGCTATTTTGGGATCATCAAAATTTATTCCTCCGATACCTTCGGAACCGGCCATCATACCGATTCCCAAAAACAGAAGCAAAACCGGAATCCCGAATTTATTAGAGGTCTTCCCTGCAAACAATGAAATAAATAACAGGATTGAACCCACCAGCAAAATATTCTCTGTGGTCAGATTCATATTCTTCCGGTTATACCGGTCTGATTTTTTGGATTTTTACAAAGATACCCTTTCAGGGGATTAATTGCAATTGGCGCAACCTACCCTTTCGCCCAATCTTACAAGGGTTTCAATTCCATTAGCAGATTGCTTAAGAATATCAGCATCAGGCATAATGGAGTTTTTTTTGAATAGCTGAACAATCGTTGATCCCCCGAATTCGAACCAGCCTTTTTCATCGCCTTTACGGAATTTTACTGCGTGGCGGCTTTTAAGTACAACTTTACCAACCATAAGGGCACCCACTTCCATATGAAGCACATCATCAA
>DATAEX010000267.1:0-14333 GCA_036257765.1 Bacteroidales bacterium | reverse complement strand
TGTTCTTCAAAGTGGACGGAAAATTCAGGAGCAAAATAGGTATTTCACCCATGAGATCCCTACCCTATTGCGGTAGTTATGATCCGGATAAGAATCTTCTAACGGTTCTTTGGTATTCTAAACCTGAAAATGCCGGGGAATATGTGAATTCAAAATGGGGAAAACAGGATGATCCGTTAAAAGGAGATGTTATTAATTCATACAATGACGGACCAGTAGAAGATGGTTCCATTATGGGACCTTTTTATGAAATTGAAAGTTCATCTCCCGCTGCAAAACTAAAAGCAGGGGAAAGCATTTCCCATATACAGCGCATATTTCACTTTGTGGGTTCAGAAGAGCAGCTAAACCCGATAGCTTACAAAGTATTTGGTTTACCTGTAACTGAAATAAAGGATGTTTTTGCCGGAAAATAAAGGTTAAAAGTTAGTGGCAAAAGGCTGGATTTAGTGTTGAAAAATAAAATATATTTTTTTTTCTGGTTAAGATTAAGATACTATATTTGCAACTCTTTAAAATTAAACGGTTTTAAATCGTAGTCTTCTGAATTGCCCTGATTACGGTTAACGGATCCAGTAGCTCAGCAGGTAGAGCACATCCCTTTTAAGGATGGGGTCCCGGGTTCGAATCCCGGCTGGATCACTAAAACAACGATGCCCCCGAAGGGGCATTTTTTATTTTAGCCAGACGTCGCAAGCGTGCTTGCGTAAGTCGGGCTAAAATAAAAAATGTAAGCGGCGGAGCTGCGCATCGTTGTTTTATTGCAGGACCAAATTAACGGGATCACGAGCGAAGCGAGTAATCCCGGACACGAGCGAAGCGAGTAATCCCGGGACCGAGCGAAGCGAGTAATCCCGGACACTAGCGAAGCGAGTAATCCCGGGACCGAGCGAAGCGAGTAATCACGATCACGAGCGATAGCGAGTAATCCCGGACACGAGCGAAGCGAGTAATCCCGGACACGAGCAAAGCGAGTAATCACGATCACGAGCGATAGCGAGTAATCCCGGACACGAGCGATAGCGAGTAATCCCGGAATGGTCAATGCAAGTAACCGGCATAAAATCTGAGATTGCTCTGTGGAAAAAATATTATATTAACTTTTCGTTAACGCAACCTTTCCGTTCTATTTATAGTCAATATGGCGTAGTTATTCACTAAACCAGTTTTCAAACAATTATAAATTATAAGAGAATTTATGAAACGAGTTCGCATTTTCTATTTTCTGGTGATTTTTTCACTGATTTTTGGTGCCTGTTCCAAAGACGAAGGCCCTCAGTATTATTCTGTTTTGGGTACAGTTGAAAAGGCCAATGACAGTACATTTGTTATATCTGATGAGGATGAGAAACTTCTGGTTAATAATTCAAGTGCACTAAACCTGATAAAAGATAATGAAAGAATAATTGCCTATTTCTCAATATCGGATATGGCAAAACCGGCTGGTGTTGATCTTGTCATTGATATTTATAATTACTCAGAAGTACTTTTTAAACCTGTGACGGTTTTAACGGAAGAAATAGCTGATTCTATTGGCAATGATCCGATGAATGTTAGAGATATTTGGCTGGCAAAGGATTATCTGAATTTAAATTTTGAGTATTACGGCGGCAGTACAGATAAAATACATTATATTAATTTGATTCGTTACCCGGGTGACATTCCCACTGATACGGTGGAACTTGAAATCCGTCATAATGATAATGAAGATTCACAGACTTATTATCTAAGTGGATTTGTGTCATTCGATCTTCAGTCGCTTCGTCATGCAGGCGATTCAGTAGTACTGCATATAAAGGCTAAGGATTATGACTTGCACCAATACGAAAAATACTTTACGTACAGGTTTTAAGTGAACTCACGTAAGGATTTTTTTTTCAAACCTCTGAATGATGGGTTATGGGATGCGAAAGCATCCCATTTTTTTATTACAACCTGCGGATTTTCAGGAATTGACCAATTTGAGGAATTCTTTTGGGACAGGGGATTCTAACCGTATTACCTGGCCAGTGACAGGATGTTTCAATGCGAGGATGGTGGCATGCAGACAGAGTCTTCCGACAGGGTTTGTCCGGGCTCCGTATTTTCGGTCGCCTGCAACAGGATGGCTTATATCGTACATATGCACACGAATCTGATTTTTCTTTCCGGTCTCAAGGCTAACTTCAAGAAGTGAATACAATTCATTGTGTTTTATTTTTTTATAATGAGTTATAGCCAGTTTGCCCTTTGAGGAATCTTTTACCGAAACCATCATCAACGATTTATTCTCTGCAAGAAAAGATCTGATAGTCCCCTTCTCCTTTGTAACATTCCCTTCTACAATTGCAGTGTAGGTCCGTTCTGTGATGAATTGTTTCCACTCATTACGCAGGATATTCTGGATATTCTCATTTTTTACGAACATCAGAAGCCCGGATGTATACTGATCGAGCCGGTGAACAATATATATCCTGGAAGATGCATCTTTCTTTTTAATCCATTCAGATAATATATCAAATGCAGTTTCGTGCTCATGACCATCTGAAACTGATAATAGTCCTGCTTTTTTATCAATTATGATAATATACTCATCCTCGTATACGATCTGCAAGTATTTATCCGGTGGCATATCGCTTTTTCTCAATTTTGAAATAGTCACATTTTCCCCGGTATGTAAGGGATGATTGAACTGAGAGACAGCCTTTCCGTTAATTAAAACCTGTCTGTTCCTAAGCAAGGATTTAATGTTGTCACGGCTCTTATCCTTGAGATTTGAAAGTAAAAAAGGCATCAAAGTGGTTTCTATATCCACTGTCAATATGATATCATTTTTGTTTTTCATACTGATTACAAAGTTGCGGAAAAATCGTTAAATTGGTGATACTTGATTTTAAAACCAGGATCATATTTATGCTGAATAAGATTGGGCCAATTTTAACAGATTAATCTCCTCAAGTTGAAAATAAATCTGATCTTTCTGTTTTTAGTGCTTCAAATTTCGCAATGCACTTCAAACGAAAAGCTTAACATTAGTGCAAATCAAAATAAGGTTCTCATGGTAGGTGATACATTAAAAAACCGGAAACCGGCTGTTGCAGGAACTTTTTATCCGGCAGGTTATGAAAAACTAACCAAAACTCTCGGAGAACACTTTTTGGAGGCATCAACCCCCATGCATCTTGAAAACATAAAAGCCCTGATTGCTCCTCATGCCGGGTATGTATATTCTGGTACAGTGGCAGCGTCTGCATTTAATCAGCTTATACCTGAACAAGTTTACGATAATGTTTTTCTTATCGGATCAAGTCATCATGTTAGTTTTAATGGCGCAGCTATCTACACAGATGGCAATTTTGAAACTCCTATGGGGATCGCCAGGGTAAATCATCAGCTTGCCCGGGAAATACTGAATCACAATCGTGATGTTTTCGTAAACGATCCTAAAGTTCATGCCGGCGAACACTGCCTGGAGGTTCAGCTTCCGTTTTTACAATATATTTATAAGGATCAGCTTCAAATCATCCCTATTGTTATTGCAACAAATAATACATCTACTATTAAGAAAATAGCTGATGCCGTTTCACCCTATTTTAATGGTAATAATCTTTTTGTGATAAGCACAGATTTTTCACATTACCCCGATTATGAAAATGCCAATACCATTGATGAACTTACTGCCAATGCAATCCTTAAAAATTCGACAGATACTTTCCTGTCCGTTCTCGATGAAAATTCGAAGAAAAGAATTCCAAATCTGGCAACAAGCATTTGCGGATGGACATCTGTATTAACACTACTCAATATTACGGAAGATCTCTCAGGTATTAAGTATTTTGATATAATTTACAGGAATTCCGGAGATTCCGAAATTGGTGATAAAGATCGTGTAGTGGGTTATCATGCTATGGTCGTAACTGCTGAAGCACCTAAAGAAACAACCAAAGAAGAATATCTGAATGAAAACGAAAAGAAAACACTTCTGAATATTGCAAGAGTGACAATTAGCGAATATCTTGAAACTGGAAAGATCAGCGATGCAAAAACTGCATCAGGCATTACAGAAAAACTTTTGCAGCCGGCCGGTGCATTTGTCACCCTGACAAAGGAAAAAAATCTCAGAGGTTGTATTGGCCAGTTCAATACAGACCGGCCTCTTTATCGGGTGGTTCAGGAAATGGCTGTATCAGCAGCTACCAGGGATTACCGATTTGTAAATCTTACGTCAAATGAACTGAATGAAATTGAAATTGAAATTTCAGTTCTGACACCCATGAGAAGAATAAAATCCATTGATGAGATCATTCCCGGAAAACACGGTATATATATCAGGAAAGGGAACCGCAGCGGCACATATCTTCCCCAGGTTGCCCGTCAAACGAATTGGAGTGTTGAAGAATTTGTAAGCCATTGTGCACGGGATAAAGCTGGAATTGGATGGGACGGATGGAAGGATGCGGAGATATACGTCTACGAGGCGTATGTATTTAGGGAGCATTAGTTTCTTTAACTTGAGTATTTGAAGTATTTCATCAATCTGCTTGTTTTTGATATTCAGTATTCGGCGCACCAGTGAGATTTGAACCTCCATTTAAAAGATATTTTATACTTCTTTTTGCCCTGGGATTTTCCACAATACTCTCTCAGCTTATTATATTACGTGAATTTTTAAATGTATTCGACGGCAATGAGTTAATTACAGGTCTTTTTCTTTGTATTTGGATGATCCTTACAGCAGCGGGATCATCATCTGGTGCTAAATTCAAAAAACTGCAAAATAGCAATTCTCCAGGCACAATATTATTAATAATCAGTTGCCTTCCATTTTTAGCAATAACCCTTTTATATTTATTTGAGTCTGCATTTTTTCTGCCGGGAGTTGATGTTTCATTTCATCTGATCATCGTTACCTGTGTAATTATCCTGGTTCCGGTATGCTTTTTATCCGGCATTTTGTTTGTCAATATATCATCAGGCATCTCTGAAATATCAGGCAGGAACAAAATTTCAACTGCTTATGGCCTGGAATCTCTTGGCAGCGTTTTAGCCGGCATATTATTCAGTACTGAAATTGTCTATTTGCTTAGTAGTTTTCAGCTTCTTGCCGTTGTATCTGCCATTAATGTTATACTATTCTACATAATAATTCGTCCGCGTTATAATTGGTTTCTTTCAATTGCCTTTGGATTAATTGCAGCATTTTTTATAATAATGATGCTGTTTTCAGAAAAGAAAATCCAAAACAATCATTTCAAAGATCAGGAAGTTTTACTTTGGAGAAATTCTCCAAATGGTAATATCAGTGTTACTTCTGCCGGAAATCAACATAATTTATATCTGAATTCAACCCCTCTGCTTTACAATGACAATTATTTCGCAGAGGAACCGATCCATTATGCTTTGTTACAGCATAAAAATCCCGAAAATATATTAGTGGTTTCCGGTGGAATACGGCAGATCCTTGAAGTATTAAAATACCCATCATTAAAAAAAATCGATTATGTTGAAATAAGTCCGTCGCTCATTAAAGCTGAGCAACTTATTACAGAGCCTGTTACAGATTCCAGGGTCAATATCATATCGGATGATGCCAGGCATTATATAAAGAGATCATTCGACAAGTATGATGCAATTATACTTAATACTCCGGATCCTACCAGCGCCCAGATCAACCGGTTCTTTACGAAAGAGTTTTTTTCGCAAACAAGACGCATATTAAATGATAGTGGTGTTTTGGAAATTTCTCTCAGTTCATCAGGTAACTATATGAACGATGAAGCCCTGAAATTAAATGGAATCATTGCACAGACTTTAAGCGAGGAATATAAATATGTCACTATAATCCCGGGAGAAAGGCATTATTACATTGCATCATGCAGACCAGTTACTACAAGGATTGCCGGCAAAGTAAAAACAGCCGGCATAGAAAACACTTATGTAAATACCTATTACATCGATGATGACCTGCTTGAGCAACGCAGTAATGAAATTCTTGAGCATCTAAAGGATAACAAATTCTACGTAAATTCCGATCTTTCCCCCCATGCCTATTTCGTTCAAATAGGATTCTGGATGAAGAAATCCAGCGTCAGCATAGTGAGCTATGTTTTGATTGTTCTGTTACTAATTACTTTGTTCATATTCAGTGTTTTAAAAAGGGAACGGTTATATAGTTCCATATTTTATTCATCCTGCGCAGGAGCTTCCTGTCAATTCCTTGTAATATTCATTATCCAGGTTATATATGGAAATATGTATCATATGCTGGGCCTTATAATTGCATGTTATATGACGGGTTTATATGCCGGATCAATTATAACTTTTAAAGAAGGAGTAAAATTGAACATGTGGATTTTTAAGACTCAGATAGCCATGACTTTATTGATTGCTATATTACCTCTGCTCGCTTTTATAGCGGTAGAAACTGATTTACTTCCGGATTTGCTTATTCAGATTCTTTTATTTGTTCTGGCCACCGCTATTGCGTTTTCAGCAGGTTTGATTTTCAATATTGCGACTAAACTTAATCAGTCTGAAATAGTTACAACAGCAGGAGTTCTTTATGGTATCGACCTGGCTGGCTCGGCTGCCGGAACAATCCTGATTTCAATGGTTTTGCTTCCACTTTTGGGAATTTTGCCTGCCTGTCTTGTTATTACGGGTTTTGTTGCTATTTCCGCTGCCAGAACCAGAAGCCATCCGACTACATGAGATCATAAAAATATTTATACTCTTTGTCAGAAATCCATAACTTTGAACAGAGCTATTGGTAATGAAACGTATTGGAAAACGGGAATTTATAATGCGTAGTTGCATGATTGCAGGATCTTCAGCACTGCCCGACGGTATAGCGAATGTGCTGCGAGAATCTTCTGCATCTGCGGACACTTTATGGAAGTGGAGCAAGGAATGCACGTTCCGTGAAGAAACCCCCAGGGGTATTAAATGTCAGATTTGTCCGAACGAATGTATTTTAAAACCTGGTGATACGAGCTACTGCAGAAACCGTATCAACTATAGGGGCAAGCTCTATTCAATTGCATACGGAAATCCGTGTGCTGTACATGTCGACCCGATTGAAAAAAAACCATTTTATCATTTTTATCCGGGCAGCCGGTCGTTTTCGATTGCTACTGCAGGATGCAATTTTGCATGTTTAAACTGCCAGAATTGGACCATATCACAGGTTAGCCCGAAAAAGACGAGGAATTACGACCTAATGCCTGCTGCGGTTTCAGATCAGACTGCTAAAAATTCATGTATATCCGTTGCGTATACCTATTCTGAGCCGATAACCTTTTATGAATATGTGTATGATTCATCTTTGATTGCCCGAAGCAAAGGACTTAAGAATGTCGTGGTTTCAAATGGATATATTAATGAGAAGCCGTTAAGACATCTTTGTAAAGTGCTGGATGGTGCAACTGTCGATATAAAATCATTTGACGATAATACCTATGTTAGGCTGAACGCCGGTAGTTTATTTCCCGTTTTGAATGCACTCAAAATATTTTTGCAGGAGGGCGTGTGGCTGGAAATCTCAAATCTTGTGATTCCTCAATGGAGTGATAATCCGGATATGATAAGAAAAATGTGTGATTGGCTTTACGATAATGGTTTTTCCGAAACACCCCTGCATTTTTTGAGATTTCAGCCCATGTATAAACTGACACAATTACCTCCCACCCCTGTTCAGGTATTGCAGCAATGTGCCTCTATTGCTGAAAAGGCAGGACTGAAGTTTGTTTATGTGGGAAATGTTCCCGGAGCAGATTCAGCAAATACCAGGTGTCCGGGGTGCGGAAAAGTAGTAATAGCAAGGACCGGGCACATTGTCACTGAAAATAATTTAAATCACGGAAATTGCAGGTTTTGCGGAGCAAAAATTGCAGGAAGGTGGAATTAATTAATAAAACAGCAGAAGTGAAGAAAGCTACCGTATCCATATTATTATTATTTATCCTGACTGCTTTTAATACCTCAGCCCAGCTACTGAAGGATACAGTTACTCTTAGAATGATGTGCAGCGGTGTGGATTTAATTTATAACATGCAATTTGATGAAGCAAGGACCATTTACAAAAGAATCGTTGCCAAATATCCCGAACATCCGGTTTTATATGTTTATAAAGGATTGATGATGTATTGGGAGCATTTCCCTATAACTCCTTATTCACCCGAAAAGGAATCGTTTGAAAAAGAAATGCTAAGAGCAATAGAGGACATTGAAAAGAGACCTGATCATGAATCCGATCCGGAGTTACTGTTGGGAAATATTAGTGCCCGCGGCCTGCTGTTGTTGTTCTATGCCGATAATGATTTAACCCGTGATGTAATTTCGATGGCTTCAAGCACCTATCAGTATGTAAAAGAAGCATTCAATCATACGAATTCATATGCTGATTTTTATTTTATAACCGGCCTCTATAACTATTACCGTGAAGCTTATCCGGAGGCGCATCCGGTATATAAGCCAATTGCAATGCTTTTTCCAAAGGGGGACAAAACGAAGGGACTCAGGGAAATCCAGATTGCATCAAAGGAAGCCATTGTTCTAAAAGCAGAAGCTTATTCATTCCTGTCGGGTATTTATATAAGTTTTGAAAATAACTTCCAGCAAGCTTATAAGTTCAGCAAAGCATTACACGATCTTTACCCTAAAAACATGCAGTATCTGGCCATGTATGTTAAAAATCTGCTGCTTGTTAAACGGTATTCTGAAGCCGAGAATCTGGTTAAAGCAAACATGGATAAAAACCCGAACCGGTTTTTTCAGGCGCAACTTTCCATTCTGAATGGAATTGTACTGGAAAAATTACACCATAATAACAAACAGGCCGAATATTACTACGAAAAAGGGATCAGGGATATAGAATCCTACGGAACATTCGGAAATGAATATGCTGCTTACGCCTATCATGGATTAAGCAGGTTAACATCCGATAAACATCAGAAGAAAACATATCGTAAAAAAGCATTAGATCTTTCAGATTTTGAAAACGTAAATTTTGACTGATATGCAGAGCAAAGCTTCAACACCTGAACAGTATATGGAACAACTTCCGGAGGAACGGAAGAAAGCGCTGGAAACTTTACGGAAAACAATCAGAGAAAATTTGCCCGGTGGCTTTGAAGAAACCATGAGTTATGGTATGATCGGATATGTAATTCCCCATTCGGTTTACCCCGATGGGTATCATGCCAAACCTGAATTACCATTGCCTTTCATTAATATAGCATCGCAAAAGAACTATCTTGCCTTATATCATATGGGTTTATACTCCGATAAAAAGTTGCTCGATTGGTTTAAAAATGCCTGGTCATCAAAGACAAAATCTAAACTGGATATAGGGAAAAGTTGCGTTCGGTTTAAAGATGCAGAAGACATTCCTTATGATCTGATAGCAGAACTTGCAACTAAAATCACTGCCGACGAGTGGATAAAAAGATATGAGGCAAATAGAAAGAAGAAGTGATTGGTTAAAATAGGATGTAGGCTTCAGGCTATAGCCTGGATCCAGATTTGCAAGGCTAAATGAAAGCCTGTATATTATTAATATGTTATCCTAAATCAGGTTCATTCTAATCCTTCCAATCCCTGTACCTTCATTTAATTTATTACCTTCAATTTTCGACTTCAGACCGATTCGGTCGTATCATATAAGTAAACCAGATAACATGGACCGGCAGACGGTAAAACGTCTAATACAACAAAGTATTCAAGGTGATGAAACGGCTTTCCGTAAGCTGGTCGAGCTGCATCAGCCATTTGTGTATTCGGTTGTATTCAGAATAATCTGTAATGAATTTGATACTGAGGAAGTGGTACAGGAAACCTTCATAAAAGTATGGAAACATCTATCCGATTTCAGAAATGAAATGCGGTTTTCAACATGGCTGTATAAGATCGTTATAAACCTGTGTTATGACAGGCTGAAGGCTGAAAAGTCGAGAAGGAAGGTCTTTGACAGGACAGTTGAATACGATGTTTTATATAATATTTTGTCAGAAAACAATATTGAAAAAGATTATATAAACCAGGACCAGGCAAATATCATCAGGTGTCTGACCCGAAAACTTACGCCAAAACAAAAAGTGGTTTTTGTTCTTTCCGAACTGGAGCAATTATCAGTTGAAGAAATTACTTCAATAACTGGTCTTTCTGCAGAAAAAATCAAGAGTAATCTTTATTGTGCCCGTATCGAGATCAGGAAAAAGCTGGCTGAAATTTCCAAAATCCGGGGAACTTATGCAATATGACGATATTATAAATAACATGAGGAAAAACCGGCCCAGGCCGGCATCTCCTGAGATTCTGACCGACAGAATTCTTAGAAGAGTAATTATTTCGGAGAGCAATGAAAAAAATTTACGCCGGGATACCTATTGGAAAGTAATTAATATGGCAAGACTCGTGCTAACTGCTGCTGCGGTATTTCTGATCATATTTTTTATTACAGAACAACACGGGATAAGCACGAGAATAGAAAAACTGGAAGACAATTTTTCACTGGAGATGCAAGGAACCCTTCAATCTAATCTCCAACAGGCAAGATACCAGCAAATAACCGAAATGATTGAGAAAGCAATTCCTTCTGATTCACTTGAGGAAATGCTTCAAATTAACCGGCGTTCTCTGAATTTCCTGTTAAAAAGAATAAGAGAGCTTGAAAATGAGAATCTGTCTTTCCGTGAAAAACTTTTGCAGAATTACAATACAACCAATAATAAATCAACTATCAACAATGAAAACTAACAAAGCTGCATCAAAAATAATCCTGTCACTTTTAGCAGTGCTTTTATATGGCTGTCCCAATGATGGCCCGCTTCATATGTATACAAAAGTATATCCGGATGGTTCCTGTTCCAGAGAGTTTATCCGGAGTGCTGATTCCGCCTTTGTAATAAAAGGGGACACTTCGCATAATCCTTTCCCCATGAAGATAGACTCAACATGGAAATTATCCTTTTATCGGCAATGGGAAGGTGACACTTCACGTTTCTCAAACCTGCCGGCAGGAAAAACTTATCAAACCGATTCAGGAGAATTCAGATGGTTTGCAACTGCTTTCAAACATTACCCTTCTGTAAAGGAAATGGCTGAATCATTTCGATTCGACGATTCTGATTGGAAAAATATTATAACAGATGTGAAATGTAAAAAGAGATTCCGCTGGTTTTATACTTATTATGACTATCAGGAGATCTATCCAAAATCTAATCGGTTCGATCTGGTACCTGTAAACCAATATCTAACTGACACTGAGGTTTCAGCGCTCTATGGTGAGGACAAGGAATTATACCGGGGGAAAAATGGATTTGAGATTTTGAATGAATTGAAAACACTGAATGATAAAGCAGATAAATGGCTGGACCACAGCCTTTATGAAGAAATGTTCCGGGTTTATCTCGAGAATTACAGCGAATTGACTAATGTTCCTGTAGATTCACAGGCATTCGCCATGGAAAAGGATACAATTTTTAAATATTATATAAGCGCCGATTCAATCGAATTTGACAAAATTGGCGATGTATTGAATCACCATTTTCATACCACTGCATATACAGCGGAAGAGTTTGAGGAGAAAATGGAATCAAGATTGGGAAATTTATTGTTGCTTTCGGGAATGGAGGTTAATTACCAGTTATCAGTCCCTGGAAAAGTAATAGAAACCAACGCTCCTTTCATGAGCAAAGATACGCTTTCATGGAAAGTTGATGAAGACCGGTTTTTCCTGAATGATTATGCAATCACCGTGATATCAAGGAAACCAAATTACTATGCATTTGCAGTCACTGTCATAATCATATTTGCTGCAGTGACAGGTTTTTTCATAAAAAGAAAATCGATGAATGAATAATGATAATCAACGATTCACATAAACTTTTCCCGGTATTGTAAATTCATTAATCCCCATAAAAGGGCAATTATTGAACCTATAGCCAGGATGAGCCGATTCTGGTGAACTATGGTCATCCATACTGATATATTCATCTCTGTAGGTACATTGTAAGGATTAAGGAACAGGTTCCATTTGCTGCTTGCCAGTGGCTCATTCATTATGAAAAAAATCAGCCCTATTATCACCATGATGACTGCAGCACCATTGCCGTTCCGCACCAGCGTGGTAAACATGAATGTCAGACATGCAATGAAAATAATCGGATTCAGGATCTGGATAACCAGCTTCAAAACCGGAATTTTCACTATTGAAAACCATGCGAATGCCGACATCAGTACAAGCATGAACATCACCAGCACCAGCGCCATGGCAAATCTGAGAAGATACACTTTGTACCTGTAATCGGGAACACCGAATATGATCTCGAGCATACGAGTGTCTTTGTCGTTCTGGATATTATAAACTACAGGGTAGAACAGAATCAGGATACCGGGGAAGAGAAGAAGATCATATATATCAGAAACATCAATATTGTTGTCTTCGAAAAGCATAATCCCGTCAATAGTCAGGAAGAACAACCAGGCAGCGATCAGGAAGTACACAAACTTTCCGGAAAATACAATCTTCAGATTATAAGAGGCTATGCGGAGGATCAGCCTGATGCGTTCGATGAGTTTCATATTCCGTTGTTTATTAATTCAGGCACCGGTTGCATGCCATTCTGCAGGAGACAGAGATAAGCATCTTCCAGATTGGCTTTCACATTCCGTGCACCTTCGAAGGGGCATTCACCTGCCAGGAACCGAACCCTGATACGGTCGGCATCCCTCATATGATGAATGATCACAAATTTCCGGCTGAACTCTTCAAATTCGTCTATACCCATATCGGCCATCCATACCTTATTGGCAGCAATATGGGCCATCTCGACCGGTGCACCAAGGTATACCAGCTCCCCGCTCCTCACCACAGCCACCTGATTACAAGAACTGGCAACATCTTCTATTATATGGGTGGAGAAAATAACGATACGATCACGGCTCAACTCCACCAGCAGGTTTCTGAACCGGATACGCTCGCGAGGATCGAGACCTGCCGTGGGTTCATCCACTACAAGAATTCTGGGCAGGTGGAGCAAAATTTGGGCTATCCCAATACGCTGTTTCATTCCTCCTGAGTAAGATCCAAGCTTTTCATGCTTATGACTGGTCATATGCACTGCATTTAACACATATTCAATACGTGCTTCGCGCTGTTCGCGATTATAGATTTTCTTCAGGATACCCATGTAATTCAGAAATTCCCATGCTGTAAGATTTTCATAAACCCCGAATTCCTGCGGCAGATAGCCGATAAGTCCCTGTATCTCTTCACGTTTGCTTTTGGTATCTATGCCATTTATGGTAATCTGACCATAGCTTGGCTCAAGAACACCGCAGATAATTCTCATCAGTGTTGACTTACCGGCACCATTTGGACCAAGCAGCCCAAACATACCATGTTCAATGTTGAACGAAACGCCTTTTAATGCCTTAAAGGGTGTTTTCTTTTTCCCGATAAGCGGTATGGCCAGTGCGATCCTGTAAAATACCTTTCTGAAGCCTTTAAATCTTCCTGTAAGCCTGTTAATATTAACCTGGTCGCGGTGAAGCCGGTCGGAAGTGACAATGATTGCCAGCACAAGGTACCAGATCAGGGCTGAAGGAATTAATAGGCCTATTAATTTATACTTGTTGTAGAAAAGCCCCAGAATAACAAGCGGCATACCCCAGAATACGAACCAGATGAATGCTTTCAGAAAACGGGTTCGCCATTTATATTTTACCGGATCGAGCTGTCTGGTGTATAACCTCAATGGGTTTGACGCCGATACCAGCATCATATAGAGAAATATGGGCAGCACAAAATACCAGAATCCTTTCTCGAGGTAGAAATAAATGAAGTACATGAGGAATCCTATAAGAGGCAACAACCAGGCAAGGTATCTGAAATCGCGAACTCCGGTGTATGATTTTTCGAGGCCAAGCCGCTTCCTGGCATTTAATCCCGACTTCCATTCCCGCACAAACCGGCTGTCGCGGTCGTAAATTTTCACCAGGTTTCTCACCCTGATCTGCAGCGATGTTGATTCGTCAATCAGCTTCTCATTAGCCTTTCTCAGACTGTTCATGACAAAATAGAACGCCGCTGGTGTTAAAATGATCAAAAGGAGAAAATCGATAATTTTCCAAACCAGCGAATCTATCCTGGCAGCGATAAGATATCCCAGACCGGCCATAATCAAAGCCATCAACATCTGCTTTTCCCAATCCAACCTGAAGATCCATTTAAGAGATGTATGAATACCGGTATTCAATGTGGGAATGAACACAAGAGTCAGCAGGGTACTTAATCCCAGTCCGCCAATTATTGTGATCGCAAAAGGCGCGCCTACCTCTGTGACATATTCAGC
>DATAEX010000258.1:0-13005 GCA_036257765.1 Bacteroidales bacterium | reverse complement strand
ACGGTACTCTCGTCAAATACGACCACCTCAATTTCAACCTGGGCTTCTTCATTGAAAGCGTGGTTTTTCTCTGTCACCGGACGTTTTTTGGGTGGAATGGATTTTTTTCCTGCCATAATAAAATTGGTTTGTTACCAAAATTAGAGCAAATCCATATGGATTCAATGATCAAAATTCCCTTTGTGCGAATACTTCCTGCAATACTGAAAAAGACTGAAGTCTCGAAAAACCATCCATGTTCATGTTATAATACCTGATAATTCGTTCAAGTAATTGATTCCTGTTATGTTGGGACAAAGTTGAAAGGCCGGGAGGACTTTGAGGATTATCCAGGATACTTTTTAATGCGTCAGTAACTTCTGAATTAAGACCATTGAATGCCTCCATCTCCGATGACAACAAAGAACCATCCGAAATATCCTCAGAGGGAAAAAATCCAAGATATCTGGTTAAATGCAACATAAACCAATGATGAAAGGTTGAAGATCCTGTCTGGTTCGTATCAAACCATTGCAATGAATTGTATAAAAAGGAAAATAAAATCGGATTACTTTCTTCCTCCCGGAGCACCAGGAAAAGTACTTCAGCCAAAAATAAAGTTATTGCACTTTTGGAATAATTATAAGGAATGGTCCGGTAATGCACGGGGCTTATTACGTCTTTCAGACGCTGTATTTCGCGACCGGATTTGTAATAAATATCCATTTCGAGAAGTGTAAGCGGTTGGAAGAGGGTTGCAGCAAATTTTGGTTTTTTTGATCTGACGCCGTTTACCATGCATGAAATCCTGCCATGATCTTCGGAATAAAGGGTTACAATCATGCTTGATTCACCATAATTAACATGGTGCAGGACAATTGCCTTTGTTTTGTAAAGCATCCGGCAACCTACTGTTTAATGTATAAACAATAATTTGGTTATATGTGTTTTGGCACCGTCCTCTGAAGTGCAAAAAACCAGGTAAATTCCGGTCTGCACCCTGTCGCCCCTGAAATTCCGGCCGTTCCATATTGCCTGACCTCCAAGCGCAGTGGTTTCGTAAACAATATTTCCTGTAATATCCGTGATTTTTACGTTTACGTTTTTTGCCAGTCCCGTTACAGTTATATCTCCTTCAAAGGTTTCTCTCACCGGATTTGGAAAGACATATACATCACCAAAATCATCACCTCCTTCAGTGGCTCCGGCCCGGAAGGCAATAATTCCCTTATCGGTGCCAAAAAAGACTTCACCTGTCCGGTCATTTACAGCAACGTTTTGAACGCTATTAGAAAATAAGGGACTGTTTTCAGCAGTGAAATGGTATATTTCCTTTTTACCATCGGGTGAAACCAGGTAAACACCTGTTTTTTCCGTGGCAAGCCATTTGCGGTCGGCACCATCCACTTCAATATCATTTATCTGCTCTGATGATAAAAGAAGTGAACCAAATGTAGTTCCATCATTCCTAGGAATGAGCGGTTGATAGCCTATAACATTTTGTGAATCGAATATTTCTTCAGTATTAGAGTAGATTACGGGTCCCTTGCTTGTGCCCACCCAAATATCACCCTCCTTATCTTCAGCCATGCAAAGAATAATATCGAATTTTTGTCCTTCCTGGTTTGAAATATCAATAAATCTTTCTCTTGATGGCACTCCGTTTTCATCGGTAAATACAAGTATGCCCTTGTAGGTTATCAGCACCCAAACCTGTCCGTTTGATGCTGCCAGTACATCGCCAGTATTGACCTGGAAGCCAAAATCTTCATATTCAACCTCCACAGCAGTCCATTCGCCATCAGCCGTTTTTCTGTATACTGCTGTTTCTGCATTTGAACCCACGGCATAAGCAACTCCTTCGTTGCTAAAGTCAATTCCGGTAATTCTAACATAGCCGGGTTCACCCTCATATCCTATAACAGGCTTAAGATTACCGTCTTGCTCATTTTCAATACCTGTAAGCGTACCACTTAAAAATTCTGCTATTCCGTATCCATAAGAGCCTCCCAGAACATGATCACTATTAAGCGGATCGATAGCGATCTCTGATATATTCAGGAATTCGCTTAATTCGGGAAATCTACCTCCGTTATAGTTGAGCCACTTTTCATCAATTAATGAATACGCACCATATCCTGACCATTGTGAATTAAATGTTCCACCGCCAATCCAGACCTTTCCGTCGAGTATTTCCATGTCACCTGCATCGCGAAAGGCCGGGCCATCCGGTACAATGGCAATGCCCTGATCCATCATTACAAGTCCGCCGTTTGCAGCAGCATACCATAACCCGTTTTTTGAATCGATCAAAACATGCCTGGCGAAATAACTTAAATCATCTCTTACAACTTGCCCCGATTCACCATAAATTTTTATTCTGTTGGCGTTTGAAACTATAAGTAATCCATTCTGCTGACCGAGATACTCATAATGGTCCGGAACACTTTGAGGCCAAATGCTCCATTCGGATTCACCGAAAATTATTATTTGTTCTGAACCTGTTTCACCGGAAACTGTAAAGTACTGATTATTAAAAATCGCCACATACTGGTATGATCCTGCTGGATCAGGCAATCCATTTAGTCTGTTCCATGCGTTAAAATCAAGAAGATTCGGCTCATTCAGTGAGGCTCTGTAAATTCCCTGGTCAGTCGCGGCAAGAAGATAGGTACCGTCCGTAGCAAGATCATTGACTGTGATTTGCGTTCCATTTGGCCCGAAAAAGTAGGTGTCTTTAATCTCACGCTTGTTCATATCAATGACCACAATACCGAAATCACATGCGAGGTAAGCATACGTACCAATAAAGAGTACATTATTGATCGATTTCCCACCCATGATAGTTTTTCGGTTGATATCGGAAATATTCACAATACTGTCATTCCGGATCAGATCAATATTTCCGTTTGCATATCCGACTATAAATGTTCCTTTATTTCCTGATGAACCGATGACAGAAATATCTGCATCAGATAATCCGTTTATTTTAGAATGCTTGGTAATACTGCCATCTTTAAGGCTGTAAGAAAACAGACTGCCATCATAAGTAGAACAAAAGATGCGCTCATCGTATTCTGCCAGTCTTGCTGCATGGGTATAAGGTAAATGATCTCTCCAGCCACCGGTAGGTATCTGGGAATGTAATTGCCCATATCCCATTAACAGGAAAGCCGAAAATAATATGATAGAATGTTTCATCCTCATTTTTTTAATCCGTTCAGATATTTAAATAAGGCTTCTGTAGCTATAGCCCGGTGCGAGATTGAGTTCTTTTCATGCATCGGCATCTCGGCAAATGTCCGGTCAAACCCTTCCGGCTTGAATATAGGATCATATCCGAACCCTTTCTTTCCGTGTTTTTCATCTGTTATCAAACCGTTCACCGAGCCCTGAAAATAAACAAGATTCCCCTTTTCAACAAGAGCAATTACCGTTCTGAATCGTGCATTCCTGTTTTTGACACCTTTCATTTTTTCCAAAACCAGGTTCATGTTATCATCAAATGTACAATTTTCTCCTGCATATCGGGCACTATAAACCCCTGGTTCTCCGTTTAATGCCTCAATCTCAAGACCTGTATCATCTGCAAAACATTCCATTCCAAACCTGTGATAGATAAACAAGGCCTTTTGTGCAGCATTGCCTTCGAGTGTTTGATGCTCTTCAGGAATTTCTCCGGTAAAACCAATGTCCCTCAGACCGGTAACCTCAACAATTCCGTTCAGGATTGCTCTTATCTCCTCAAGCTTATGCTTATTATTTGTTGCAAAAACCAAAGTTTCCATTGGAAGTTTTCTGTACAAATCTCTTATTTAATATAAAAACAAAAACAAGGAAGATTCCTTGTTTTTGCATGCAATAAAATTTTATGTTCAATGTTGAATTATCCTCCACTTGCACTGAATCCGCCACCAATTTTAGCCGGACGGGGGTTAATACAAATTACCGGTATCCTTTCACTGTTCGCAATAATGTATTGTTCCTGGGCGCCCAATACATAATCAGTGAAACCAATATCCCTGGTAGTCATCAGCATTATGGCGTCCGAATCAATACTTTTGGCATACTTAATAGTTTCTTTTCCGAAATCATTCTCCCCTACTGTGAGCTCTGTTTCAAAACGTATGCCTTTGCTGCTAAAATACTTAGTAATAAAAAACATATTAGAATCCAGGCCTTTTCTGAAATTGCTATCCTGGTACTTGGCCCTGAACAGGTGAAATTTGGTACCGAATTTTCTTGAAAAGAAATGAGTCCAAGCAACAATTTCCTTCGTCTCGCGCTTGTAATTAATAGGAAGGACAATATTCTTCATTGCCTCTGGCTTGGGTGACTGCTGAACGACAACAAAAGGAGCCTTTGAGCTGGCAATAACCTTCAGAGCCCAGCTACCCAGGAATTTCTGCATTCCGGTGATACCATGTGTTCCCATAACAACCATCAATGCATTCAATTCAGTTGCAAGTTCCCCAATGGTATGAAAAATAGAGCCGCTGCGAACTACAAAACTAAAGTTGATTCCTGGGTCAGGAAACTTCTTTCTGATTTCGTCAGCCATTCTTTTTTTGGCCTGGGGAATTTCATCTTCCTTCTTTACAATATGAACAGCAGCAATTTCACCTTTTAAGAAGGAATTCATTTTAATAGCATGTTCAATGGCATACACGTTCTTTTCAGTGAAATCCCATGTAACCATAATCAGATTCTTTTCATTTTCCATGCTTTTTTACTATTTGTTCTTAAAACTATAAAATTATTTTTTTATTTTGAATATCAGCTAAAAATCAACAAAAAATATGGCAATTAAAGGGTTTCGGATATTGTGATTCAATTCGAAATATCTATTTTTGACGATTACCAACTTTTACTTTATGAATAATTTAGATTGGAAGAATTTGCCCTTTGGTTACGTAAAAACCGACTATAATGTTCGGTGTTATTACAGAAATGATAAATGGGGTGAATTGGAAATATCCTCCTCGGAATATATTAACCTCCATATGGCTGCTACATGTCTGCATTACGGACAGGAAGCGTTTGAAGGACTTAAAGCTTTCCGGGGTAAGGACGACAGGATCCGGATTTTCAGGGCTGATTCAAATGCACGAAGAATGTATGATACAGCGCAGGGCATAATTATGGAAAAAGTGCCGCCGGAGCTTTTTAAAAAAGCCGTCCATCAGGCTGTAAAATTAAACGTTCCCTATATACCTCCTTACGGACATGGCGCTTCTTTGTATATCCGTCCGCTTTTGATTGGTTCAGGAGCTGAAGTGGGAGTCAAACCGGCCAGGGAATATCTTTTTATGGTTTTTGTGACACCTGTCGGCCCTTATTTTAAGGATGGTTTTAAGCCTGTTGATATTATGGTTTGCAGGGATTATGACCGTGCAGCCCCACTAGGTACCGGATGCTACAAAGTTGGTGGGAATTATGCGGCCAGTCTTGCTTCTCTGGAACTTGCCCATCATCAGGGTTTTTCAACTACACTGTATCTTGATCCGAAGGAAAAAAAGTATGTAGATGAAGCAGGCCCCGCGAATTTCTTTGGAATCAAAGATAACACTTATGTAACGCCGGATTCAAAATCAATTCTGCCATCCATCACCAACATGAGTTTGCAGCAGCTTTGTACTGATTTGGGCTTAAAAGTCGAAAAACGGCATATTCCGCTGGATGAGCTTTCCTCATTTGAAGAAGTGGGTGCATGCGGCACGGCAGCTGTAATAACCCCGATTAGGAAAATAGTGGACCCCGTAACGAATCGCATTTATGAATATTGTAAAGATGGGAAACCGGGACCTGTAAGTACCAAATTATATAATAAACTTGTTGCCATACAGAACGGAGATGAACCTGATTTGCATGGATGGGTGGAATACATTGACTGAGACAATTCAAAATTAGTTAACTTAGGCGCTCGATCTGAAAAATGGAGAAGCAGGACAATACAATCAGGAGGCGCCTTACGACTTCGTATATAACTTCGATCGTAAGTATTACGCTGGTTTTGTGTTTGCTTGGCATAGCAGGGATTCTTATCCTGAATAGCAGGAAATTAGCAACGTATGTCAAGGAAAATATAGGCATTTCCGTTTATCTGAGTGATGATGCCCCTGAAGTGGATGTTTTCAGTCTTCAGAAGACTTTGGATGCCAAAAGCTACGTAAAGGAAACCCGGTATATAACCAGGGAAAAGGCGGCCGAAGAATTTCAGAAGGAACTTGGAGAAGATTTTGTGGAATTCCTGGGATACAACCCGTTACCATCATCTATTGATGTAAAACTTCACGCTTCGTATGCCAACCCGGATAGTTTTGCAGTTCTGGAGAAAGAATTCAGAACTTATCCGCTTGTTGCCGATGTGGCATATCAAAAAGATCTGGTTTATGCGATCAATGAAAATATACGGAAGATAAGTATGGTAATCCTGGGTTTCAGCATTATACTATTTATCATTGCCATTACGCTGATTAATAATACAATCAGGCTTACTGTATATGCAAAGCGGTTTATTATCCGGACCATGCAACTCGTGGGAGCTCAGAATTCACTTATCCGCAAACCGTTTATTATAAAGGGAATCACACAGGGTTTTATTGCAGCTTTGCTTTCAATTCTGATCCTTCTTGGAATTATTTATATCACTGAAAAACAGGTTGGTGATCTCTTCAGCTTCCTGGATGTGAATATTCTCGGAATGGTTTTTGGAACTATTCTGGTTACAGGTTTTCTTATAGCCTGGATTTCTACTTTATTTTCGGTAAACAAGTATCTGAAAATTAAAACTGACTATTTATATACTTAAATAATTCCTTTATGGCAAGGAAAAATGAAACAAAGGAATCTGATCCCGGATTTGCATTGGGTAAGAAAAACTACATGTACTTATTGATCGGTTTTGTTATTATCGTTATCGGATTTCTGCTGATGATCGGTGGCAAATCAGAAGATCCGAATGTATTCAATGCCGACACAATTTTTAGTTTCCGGAGAATTACTTTGGCTCCCATCGTGGTTCTTATAGGTTTCGCCTTTGAAATATGGGCGATAATGAAAAAGCCCGCAGACAGGGACGAGGCTTGAAATGTCAGCTGAAGACCGAGTAGATCAGATTACAGCCTGGGCTGACGGTTTTATAAACGGGAAAGTACTTCTGTTCAATAAACCTTTGTATTGGACCTCTTTTGATCTGGTAAATAAAATAAAGTCAATTCTCAGGAATGCTTTAAACCTAAAAAAGCTCCGGGTAGGTCATGCAGGTACACTCGATCCGTTAGCCTCCGGCCTTATGATCCTTTGCACGGGTAAAGAGACCCGTAATATTGAAAAATACCAATCGCTTCCTAAAGAATATATAGCCCGGATAACGCTGGGTGCAGTGACCCCTTCGTTCGACCTTGAAACCGACATATCACGAACTTTTCCTGTTGAACACATTAACAGATCTATCATTGAAGAAACAATTAAAAGTTTTAAGGGTAATCAGATGCAGATGCCTCCTGATTTTTCGGCGCGATTTGTGGGGGGCACCAGGGCATATAAACTTGCACGCAAAGGGGAAAAGGTTGACCTTAAACCAAGAGAAATTCTTATTAACGAAATTGACTTAATTTCAATTGCCATGCCTTTAGTTGAAATCAGGGTAAATTGCAGTAAAGGAACTTATATCCGATCGCTAGCTCGTGATATAGGTGAACGGATGAATTCGGGGGCCTACCTTTCCGGCCTTGTAAGAACAGCTATTGGTGATTTTTCATTGAATAGTGCTCTAAGTATAGAAGAATTTGAAAGAAATTTTATTTTTTTGTAACCTTTTTGAATCTTTTTCGTTAAAGAATGGTTTATTTTGATGTCACCTTCACAAAAATCTACACATGAAACTTTCTCAATATAAATACAATCTTCCCGAGGAATTAATTGCCAAATATCCTGCCGATAAGCGGGACGAATCGAAGTTAATGGTGTTACATCGAAATACGGGAAAAATTGAACACAGGATTTTCAGGGATATCATTGATTACTTTGAAGAAGGTGATGTTTTTGTAGTAAATAACACCAAGGTTTTTCCGGCACGGCTTTATGGAAATAAAGAAAAAACCGGAGCCGAAATCGAAGTCTTCCTCCTCAGGGAACTGAATCGCGAGCAACGTTTATGGGATGTGCTGGTAGATCCTGCCCGGAAAATCAGAATAGGCAATAAACTTTACTTTGGTGACGATGATGAAACTCTTGTTGCCGAGGTCATTGATAATACTACATCAAGGGGTCGCACTTTACGATTTTTGTTCGACGGTGATTACGATGATTTTAAAAAAACCCTTTTTAAACTGGGAGAAACTCCCCTTCCAAAATTTATTAAAAGGGCTGTTCAGCCTGAAGATCGTGACAGGTATCAGACTATTTTCGCCAAACATGAAGGTGCCGTTGCAGCTCCTACTGCAGGACTGCACTTCAGTCGCGAACTTCTGAAACGCTTGGAAATTAAAGGATGCCATTTCGCAGAAATTACACTTCATGTGGGCCTTGGTAACTTCCGAACTGTTGATGTTGAAGATCTGACCAAGCATAAAATGGATTCAGAACGTATCATTATTGGCGATGAGGCGTCTAATGTAGTTAATTCTGCAAAGGATGATCATAAGCATGTTTGTGCAGTTGGTACTACTGTTCTGAGAACACTTGAAAGCTCGGTTTCCACAGCCGGTCATCTGAAACCTTTCGACGGATGGACCAACAAATTCATATTTCCGCCTTACGAATTCAGTGTTCCGACACGGATGATCTCGAATTTTCATCTGCCCTTGTCCACGCTTTTAATGATGGTTTCTGCGTTTGCAGGATATGAACTTCTTTTCGAATCCTATAAGGTTGCCATTAAGGAAAAATATCATTTTGGCACTTACGGTGACGCTATGTTAATTTTGTAAATACGATTTCATGAGGCTGCCCGTGAGCTTTTATGAACGCGATGTACTTGATGTTGCACCCGAACTTTTAGGTAAAATGCTTGTAAGAAAGGCCGACACAGGTCTTTTATCCTATTTAATTACCGAGGTCGAAGCTTATAGGGGAATTGAAGACCAGGCTTCTCATGCGCGATTCGGAAAAACACAGCGAAATTCAGTTATGTTTGACTCAGGGGGCACTCTCTATATATACTTCATTTATGGGATGTATTGGATGATGAATATAGTTACCGGAAAGACCAATGAGCCCCAGGCGATTCTCATCCGCGCGCTTAAAAATATTGAGGGTCCCGGACGGGTAGCAAGATTGCTTGGAGTTGACAAGTCTTTTAACGGTGAGAACCTGGGAGAATCTCACCGAATATGGATTGAAGATCATAACATCACGCCCGCTGTATTACAAAAGCCAAGATACGGAATTGACTATGCAGGGGAACCATGGAAAAGTATGCCCTGGCGATATATCATGGCTCAACTACCTCAAAATTCCTGATCAGTTCTTCCCCATTTTCATCAACAAGTGTTATACAATGAAGACCCGGACCGGGCAATAATTCAACCTGGTGATTATATCTTGTTTCCGCTACAAAATCGTTATCCAGATGCCAATAGATAACCGCCTCAGGATTCCGGTGAACGGCTTCAAATACTACTCTTCCCTTTTCACCTTTAAGTTCAGTTGGAATAAATACCTTTACTTTCTCAGCAGGATATATGAGACCCATTGACCTGTAACCTACGGGTTCACAACCCTTTCTATACTGAGGAAGTATAGTATAATCGCTGTGCTTTTTCCGGTAATACCACTCCTGAACCGGTGGAAGAATGAACCATGAAACATGCTTCATACTATCGATCGGGTAACAATCTCCCGTAACCCTGAATTTTTCATCAGCTGTAAGGTGAACCAGCTTATGAAAAGGACAAGCTGCCGTTTTCAGACCTGTCATGGGAACATTTACTGAATCAGGTTCGGGACAATCAGGACTGGCAAGATAGCCGCTAACCGGACATATCAATGCCGGGAGAAATTCATCGACCGGCTTATTAAACCAACGGGTATCAGGAAGTAATCCGAAAATTTCAAACATAACCGGTGCAGCTGCAGCAATGCCTGTTAATCCCGGTCTGCCCTCCCCATCGGCATTTCCTGCCCATACGCCAACAACATATTCCTTTGAAATCCCAATAGCCCAGCCATCACGATACCCGAAACTGGTTCCTGTTTTCCATGCAATGGTTCGTGAAGAACCAAAAAAATGCCATCCGGTTTCTTCTTCTGGCCGGTTCACTTCAATCATAGCCTGAAATGTACTCCATACGGAAGAAGCATTGAATATTTCAGGTTGAATGGCAGGCTTCGCAGGCATTTTTTTTGCCGATACTATGTACGAAGGAGGTCTGTATTCACCGTTAAAATAGGAATTCGAACTGCTAAAATGCTTCAATACACGCGATAATGAGGCATACATATTGGTCATTTCCTCCAGTGTACCTTCTGCGCCTCCCAAAATCAGGGAGAGTCCATAGTATTCCGCAGGTTGCCTGAGCGTATTCATTCCAAGTGATCTCAGCAGATTATGAAACCGCTCCACGCCGTACGATTTTAGCATTTCGACGGCAGGAACATTAAGTGATCGTGAAAGAGCTTTTGATGCTGGCACAGCTCCCTCGAAAAGACCATTAAAATTCTGAGGAGAAAATCCACCCATGTTAACAGGAATATCCGGTATGAGGCTTTCAGGTAAGATTTTCCCGTCATCTATCATAGCCGCATAGAGCAAGGGCTTTAAAAGACTTCCGGTACTTCGCGGTGCCGTGATAATATCCACATCATTTCCATGATTTCGATCGTGAGGATAGCCGCAATTCCCTACATAGGCAACCACGTTACCCGTTTCTATTTCAATTACTATTGAAGCTGCGTTGTGTATTTCATTAAATTGCAATCGTTTATGGTGGGACTCAACCACCCGGGTGACTTCTTCCTGGAGCAATGCGTCCAATGTAGTCCTGTTAACAGACCCGGGATTGGTGTTATTGAATCTGTTCAACAAATGCGGGGCCAGAACAGGCATTGGATTTGGATTTTCAGGTATTCTTTCAGCCAGGGATGTTTCAAGTGTGATTTTGTCAATCCGGTTCAAATTATATAATTGATGAAGAAGTCTGTTTCTTTTTTGCAGAAGGATCTGCCTGTTTTTTCCCGGATGCACCAGTGCGGGAGAATTTGGAAGTACAGCGAGGGTTGCTGCTTCAGCCCATGACAATCGATCACTGCTTGTACCAAAATAGCGCCAGGCAGCGGCATCGGCACCTACCACATTTCCACCATAAGGAGCATGTGAAATGTAAAGCGACAGGATTTCGGATTTAGACCTTTCCAGTTCCAGCCTCGTAGCCATTATCATTTCTACCAGCTTTTCACGAAATGTACGTGGCTTTCCATTTCGATACAGCCTGATCGTTTGCATCGTCACGGTACTTCCGCCGCTGACAATTCTGCCATACTGTATATTCAACCGTAAGGCGCGGAAAATAGAAACAGGATTGATACCGGGGTGAACCATGAAATATCTGTCCTCAAATGCCAGAGTGGCAAATTTTAGCTTTTCCGGTACAGAGTCCGGAGCAGGAAACCTCCATTGCCCATCTTCAGCAACTCTGGCGCCCAGCAGAATTCCATTACGATCGGTAATAACTGTAGAGAACGGATCTTTAAACCGGCATCGGGGCACAATTAATATATACAGCATTGATAGCAGCGCCAGGATGATAATAGTTTTTTTCTTCCAATGCCACCATAATTTTATAACCGCTGTCAAATGACCTGACAATTTATCCTCCGGCCTTTTTGGTATTATAACCCTGGGTATTTAACCAGGAAATTATTTTATTTCTGAAATCGCCCTGGATAATTATTTCACCATTTTTTACCGAACCACCGGTACCGCAATATTTCCTGAGTGAAGTGGCAAGGTCTTCAAGATCGCCTGTTCTTCCTATAAATCCCTTTATTAACGTAACAGTCTTTCCGCTTCTGTTTCTCGAATCAACCCAAACATACAGTGTTTGCTGACCCTTAGGAAGTGTGGTCGCTTCATCCTTTTTCTCTTCATCGTATTTAAAATCGGGATTTGTTGAATATACGATTCCATCCCGCTTTTTAACAGCCATTGTTTAAAATATTTATTTTTGTATACTTTGCTAAATTAATAAAACCGCAAAATTAAAATTCCTGCACAATGTTTAAATTCAGGCTTGCCAATAATCTACTGGGCTGGATCGTTTTTCTGATTTCCTCAGCAGTATATCTTTCAACCATTGAACCAACCGTTAGTCTGTGGGATTGCGGTGAATTTATTGCCAGTTCTTATAAGCTGCAGGTAGGACATCCTCCCGGAGCGCCTTTATTTATGATAATTGCGCGCTTTTTTTCATTATTTGCCGGAGGTAATGTCGAAAAAGTAGCGATGATGGTCAATGCTTTCTCTGGTATAGCGAGTGCCTTAACAATAATGTTCCTTTTCTGGACAATTACTCACCTTGCATTCCGCCTGATGTCATACAGGCTTGCCCCTGATTTTACATCCGATCCTGAAACACTTGATACGCGCGAAAAGCTTATAATTCTTGGCGCCGGGCTTATTGGGTCGCTAGCATATACTTTTTCCGACACATTCTGGTTTTCAGCAGTTGAGGGAGAGGTCTACGCCAGCTCTTCTCTTTTTACCGCGATTGTTTTCTGGGCTGTCTTGAAATGGGAGAATGAAGCGAACAGCAAATATGCCAACCGATGGTTGATATTTATTGCATACCTGATGGGATTATCAATAGGTGTTCACTTGCTCAACCTGCTTGCAATCCCTGCCATAGTCATGGTATACTATTTCAGAAAATATGATGTCACATCTTCAGGAATCGTTAAAGCGCTTTTAATTTCGTTTCTGCTTCTTGGAAGTATGATGTATATAATGATTCCGGGAGTAGTGTGGCTTGCGTCCCGATTTGAACTGATTTTTGTCAACGGCTTTGGCATGCCCTATAATTCAGG
>DATAEX010000256.1:0-3722 GCA_036257765.1 Bacteroidales bacterium | reverse complement strand
AAAAGGGAGGAATTAAGAAAATGGATACTGGAACTCGAGTTTAACTATAATCGTATACCAAAGCCGGATCTGAATATTCTACTTGATGTACCTTTTTCGTTCACACAAAAGAATCTTAAAGAAACAAGAACCGGTGTGGAGAGAGATTACCTGCAGGGAACCAGGGATATACACGAGGAGGACCTGGATTTTCAGCAACGTGTGCGGGATATGTATATATGGCAGGCTGAAACAAGTCCCGATTTAAGAATTATTGATTGTAATGATGCCGAAGGAGGTATGCGTGACCCGAAAAGCATTTTTAATTCTATATTAACACAGACCGGCCTCAAGTTTTAATCTGTCAATCATGAAAACGATCTTAACTATCGCAAGGTTAATCGCTGGACTCGTTTTTGTCTTCAGTGGATTTGTTAAAGCTATTGATCCGATGGGCTCAGCCATAAAATTTGAGGAGTATTTTATGGCTTTCAATATGGACTTTCTTGAGTTTGTCTCTCTGCCTCTTGCCATATTGTTAAGTTCTGCCGAACTCATGATCGGCCTTAATCTGATGGCTAAAGTAAGGATCAGGCTTACTGCTTGGCTCCTGCTTTTGTTTATGTCATTTTTTACGATACTGACCTTAGTCCTGGCTTTAAGTAATCCGGTATCCGATTGTGGTTGTTTTGGAGATGCCATTAAGCTTACCAACTGGCAAACTTTTTACAAAAATGTAATTCTGTTTATCCCTGTTCTGATAGTTTTCAAATTCCGGAAAAGATATAGTGCCACGGCATCTGATTTTACCGAGTGGTATCTTGCCTCGGTGAACTTTATTATTCCCGTGCTGCTATCTGTATTTTGCCTGATTCATCAACCACTGCTCGATTTCAGGCCCTACAAAACAGGAACTCATATTCCTTCGGCAATGGTTTTACCGGCCGGCGTCCCGGTTGACCAATATGAAACCGTTCTTGTGTATGAAAAAGATGGAATGAAAAAAGAATTCAGCGAAACAAACTTTCCGTGGCAAGATACAACCTGGAAATGGGTAGAAACCAAACAAAAGCTCATATTTAAGGGAGAGGAGCCTCCGATCCATGATTTTACAATCAGTACTTTGGAAGGCGAAGACATAACCGCCAGAATACTTTCCGACAGCAATTATGTATTTCTGATTATTGCGCCTGAACTGGAAGAGGCATCCCGGAAAGGTATTAGAAAAATGAATGAACTGTCGCTGAAGGCATCTGCTTTGAATTTCAGTACTTATTGCCTTACATCATCCCCCACTTCTGAAATAAACGAATTCATAAACTCGGTTAATCCTGCATTTACAGTTTGCATATCTGATGAAACTACTCTTAAAACTATTCTCCGGGCAAATCCTGGCTTGATGCTATTAAAAGATGGTATAATAATAGGAAAATGGAATTTCAGAGATGTACCTGAAACAGATGAAATTACCACGAACATGCTTGGTTTTGTTCTTGACGAACAACGAAGTTCTGCTGACACTCTTACCATTTTGGTTTTTTCATTACTGATGTTGTTTTTTTATTCTGTCTTCCACCGTGTTTTTATCAGAAAAACAATAGCTTAAAACTTTAAGGGTATTTGTTTTGCAATTAATTAAATATTTGTTTATTTTACACTACTAATTCTATAGGATATCTATTATGAAAGTATGCAGATTATTTAATATTATGCTATTGTTCCTGTTAATCGTTCTCCCGGCGATTGCACAACCATCCGTACGGCTGATACCTGATCAGAGCGAAATCAACATCAAGGGGACGTCCAATCTTCATGATTGGGAGGAAAATGTGGAAAACTTCAAAGTCAATCTTGATCTGGAGTTCCAGGAAAAAGAATTAAAGGGAATCGATAATGTGCATGTAACATTAATGTCGAATTCAATTGTGAGCGATAATTCGATCATGACAAACAAAACTCATGATGCCCTTAATGTAAAGAAATACCCTCAGATTGAGTTTAAACTTGTATCTGTTGACCGCTTATCGTCACAAGAAGGCAAATTCTCAGGTACACTTGTCGGTGATGTAACCTTAGCCGGGGTGACCAAAAGGATAACCCTTACTTTTTCAGGTGTTCATTCAGGTGATAAAATCTCCATAAAAGGATCAAAGGAACTGAATATGAGCGATTTCAAGATTGATCCGCCTACCGCACTGATGGGAACATTGAAGACGGGCAAAGAAGTAACTATCTCTTTCCAGCTTAACTTCCAGATAACCTGATAAATTAATTATTAACTAAAATCAAGATTATGAGACTTAAATACCTACTATTTACCGTTATTGTTGCATCACAGGCAATATATGCACAATTTGAAGAGCCACAGATCAAAGGCGAAGATTTCGAAAAGTTGAGAGTTGATGTTGGAGGTGATTTTGCCTTGCAATTTCAGGCACTCGATCATGAGGCAGACAGTGCACTTATTCCTCTTGGGGCCGGATTTAATTTACCGACAGCCAATTTTAATATTAATGCATTTCTTGCTCCTGGAATTAAAGTAAATCTTACCACCTACCTGTCTTCACGTCATCATAATGAAGCATGGGTGAAAGGCGGTTATTTGGTTCTGGATGAACTACCCTTTTTAAAATCAGAAGGAATTGACAGAATTATGGATTATCTGACACTTACGGTGGGTGACATGGAAGTCAATTACGGTGATGCCCATTTTCGTAGAACAGACAACGGACATGCCATAACAAATCCCTTTGTTGGTAACTATATTCTCGATGCTTTCAGCACACAGATTGCTCTTGAAGCCTTGTTCCGCAATAAAGGCTTGTTACTGATGGCCGCTGTTTCGACAGGATCTCTTAAACCGGCTTTAACAGGATTTAATGCAAATACTGGTACCTATACAGCTTTTGACACACATAAAGAGCTTGCATTTTACTGGAAGGCGGGATACGATAACCAATTAAGCGATGATTTCAGACTGAGACTTACCTTATCAGGCTATCATAGTCCGGATAATCATTCAGGCGCCATGTACAACAGCGACCGTGCAGGTTCACGTTATTACCTGGTAATGAACAAGATTACCAATACAGCTGCCGATGTTGATATTACCAAAAATCACCTGTCAGGAAATTTCGGACCAGGAACAGTAATTAAAGATAATTCCCTGATGCTTAACCTTTTTTCAAAGTTCAAGGGACTTGAAGTTTTTGGCACATGGGAAATGTTCCGGGGTAAGCTTCCTTCTGAAGCCGACAGTGAATTCAACCAGTACGCAATTGAAGGATTGTACCGGTTCGGTGGCGAGGAACAGTTTTACGGCGGGCTTCGCTACAATCTTGTAGATAATAACCTCGATCAGAAAGTTAATCGTTTTCAGATAGCAGCCGGATGGTTCTTGCTGAAACAGATAGTTCTGAAACTGGAATATGTAAACCAGAATTACGAAGGATTTACTTTCGGACCTACTTCTTTGGGCGAAGGAGATGCTGGTTTCAATGGGGTTATGTTTGAAGCAGCAATATCTTTTTGAGTAGAAAGTGATGAAGAGTGAAGTGATGAAGTGATAAAGTGATGAAGGAGAGAATTTATTGGATAGCCCTGATATGGGGTGGTTTATTGCATACAGGTATTATGCTGCCAGGACAGACAAAAGTGGCAGACAGGATAGCTATATGTGATAATTACCTGCATATCAGAGGCGAATCCAATATAAATGAATTCAGCTTTTATTACAATTCAGT
>DATAEX010000254.1:0-2950 GCA_036257765.1 Bacteroidales bacterium | reverse complement strand
TTGTATTAAGACTTTTTAACTAAAGCCTGATCAGGTCGGACATCGAATATGCACCTTTCTTTTCTCTGATGAATTCCGCAGCCAGTACAGCTCCAAGTGCAAATCCCTTGCGACTTTTTGCTTGATGCATAATTTCAATACGATCTACGCTCGAATCCCAGGTAATTATATGTGTTCCCGGAACCTCACCTTCACGGACCGCTGTAATATTAAGAGTACTGTAATCAGATTCTTTGTTCAGTTCCCATTTCTTCTTTTTTGAGTAATTACCGATCAGATCATTAGCCAATGAGATAGCTGTACCACTCGGTGCATCCAGCTTATGTATATGGTGGATCTCTTTAATGTTCACATTGTATCCGTCAATATTATTCATAAATGAAGACAGGTATCGATTGACAGCGAAAAAAATATTTACACCCAGGCTGTAATTGGAAGCATAGAAAAAAGTTCCGTTCTTTTTTTGGCATTCCTGCTTTACTTCGCCGACCTTGTCGAGCCATCCTGTAGTCCCGCAAACCACAGGTACTCCAGCTTCGAAACATTTTAATATGTTAGCAAAAGCTGAGGCTGGAGTTGAAAAATCGATAGCCACATCTGCCTTTTGAAGATTCGTTGTAGTGAGTTCATGTTGATTGTCAATATCAATGCGTAATTCTATCCGATGTTGTCTGTCAAGGGCGATTTTTTCAATTTCGTGTCCCATTTTACCATATCCGAGAAGGGCAATTTTCATAGTACTAAATATTAGTCAGGTCAAAGCCGAATTTATAATTTCTTATGTCCGTTTACAAGAGTCATAAAAAAAGACGCATTGAAAAATGCGTCTTTTTATATTTGAAATACTTCACTTACTTTACTGAATTCACAACAGCTTCGAAAGCTTCGGGATTGTTCATAGCCAGATCGGCCAGCGCTTTACGGTTCAGGGCAATTCCTTTTTCATTGATCTTGCCCATGAATTCTGAGTATGACATTCCATGCTGTCTTACCCCTGCATTAATACGAGCGATCCACAACGATCTGAAATCTCTTTTCTTAGCACGCCTGTGTGCATAAGCATAACCCAGGCCTTTTTCCAGTGTGTTTTTTGCTACGGTCCAAACATTCGATCTTGAAAGGAAATTACCCTTTGTTTGTTTCAGGACCTTTTTTCTACGTGCCCTTGAGGCAACTGCATTTACTGATCTTGGCATTTGTTTTGAATTTTGAATGGTTAGCGTCCCGTCGTGCGGGAACTTTTATGCTAATACACTCGGTTAATAACTAAATTCAATTGGCAATCAAAAGTCTTGCTTTTTTAGAGTCCTCCTTTGAAACCAGGGTTGAATAACCCAGATTTCTCTTTCTTTTGGTTGATTTCTTTGTAAGAATATGACTCTTGTATGCGTGTTTTCTTTTAATTTTTCCTGTCGCGGTGAACTCATATCTTTTCTTTGCACCGGATTTCGACTTCATCTTTGGCATTGGTAATTCTTATATAAAGTTATTTACTTGTTTTTTTCGGTAGCGGGTTGATCAGCATGATCATTCTTTTGCCTTCCAGTTTCGGTGTTTGCTCAACTTTGCCAATCTCTGCGAGGTCGTGAGCAAACCTTTGTAATAGAGCTTCGCCATCTTCATTATATACAATCGATCTTCCTTTGAAAAACACGTATGCTTTTACTTTGGCTCCATCCTGCAGAAATTTCTGGGCATGTTTCAGTTTGAAATTGTAATCATGGTCATCGGTGTAAGGTCCAAACCTTATTTCCTTTACAACGATCTTAGCCGTTTTTGCTTTCAGTTCCTTTTGTTTGCGTTTCTGCTGGTAAAGGAATTTCTGATAATCAATGATTTTACATACCGGAGGATTGGCATTTGGGGATATTTCAACCAAATCGAGCTCCAATTCCTCTGCCATGCGAATGGCTTCTTTTATCGGAAAGATTCCCGGGGTCTGAAGATTTTCTCCTACAACCCTTACAACAGGTGCTTTAATTTCATAGTTAACTGCAAACTGCGGTACTTCCTCCCGCCTGATTTCTCTTCTGAAAACTGGTGTTGCTATACTTCGTTCCTCCTTTAATTTATAAATGTGCTCCTGGCTATCGGCCTGTGGCTTTAGCGAATTCTGCTAAAAGTCCATGGCTAATTGCTAACAGCAAGTTGTTTTTGTACTTCACTACTGATAAACTCCGCGAATTCTTCAAACTTCATGGCTCCTTTATCGCCTTCGCCTTGCCGGCGTACAGATACAGTACCCTCGGCTTCTTCTTTTTCACCCACGATAAGAAGGTACGGGATGCGCTTTAACTCATTGTCCCTTATCTTCTTACCTATCTTTTCGTTCCTGGAATCAATCAGGGTGCGAATATCGTAATTATTTAGGAAATTTAAAACTTTTTCAGCATAATCATGGTATTTTTCACTGATAGGCAAAATCACAGCCTGATCAGGAGTCAGCCATAATGGGAATTTCCCAGCAGTATGTCCAATTAATACTGCAACAAATCGTTCCATAGATCCGAACGGTGCACGATGGATCATTACCGGTCTGTGCTTCTGATCGTCACTTCCTGTATATTCAAGTTCAAAACGCTCGGGCAGATTATAATCGACCTGTATGGTGCCAAGCTGCCATTTCCTGCCTAAAGCGTCCTTTACCATGAAATCGAGCTTGGGGCCATAAAATGCAGCTTCACCTTTAACAACTACAGTTTGCATTGACTTTTCCTGAGTAGCTTCTATGATTGCCCTTTCAGCTTTTTCCCAGTTCTCATCCGAGCCAATGTATTTATCCTTATTTTCCGGGGCTCTTAATGAAACCTGCGCAATGAAGTCCTTAAAATCAAAAGCTTTGAAAACAGTATATATAATATCTATGACCTTGATAAATTCTTCCTTTATTTGATCGGGCCGGCAGAAAAGATGAGCATCATCCTGTGTGAACCCTCTTACACGTGTCAGT
>DATAEX010000223.1:0-6079 GCA_036257765.1 Bacteroidales bacterium | reverse complement strand
AAAACTAATATTTTCCCTTATGTATATTGTAGAAACTTACACAACCGCTGTGATCCTGACTTTCATAACAATGTTATGCTGGGGATCATGGGCAAATACACAGAAAATTGCCGGAGGCTATCGCTTTGAACTGTTTTACTGGGACTATGTCATCGGCATCCTTCTGTTTTCATTGATCCTTGGATTTACACTCGGAAGCAACGGTTCGCAGGGCATGACTTTTACCGAAAGTATCTCGGGAGCCTCCGTGAAAAGCATTCTTAATGCTGTTACAGGAGGAGTGATATTTAACCTTTCGAATATTCTTCTGGTTGCTGCAATTGCCATTGCCGGGATGTCCATTGCATTCCCGGTAGGAGTAGGACTTTGTATGGTGCTGGGGGTGATCATAAATTACATCGCAACGCCAAAGGGCAATGCCACGATACTTTTTAGCGGTGTGGCACTTGTTACGCTGGCTATAATATTTGACGCTGTAGCATACCGTAAGCTTTCAACAAGCCGCAGCAAAACGCCTGCAAAAGGAATCATCCTGTCGGTTATGGCAGGCTTTCTGATGGCCTGGTTCTTCAGGTTCGTGGCAAAATCGATTGCTACCGATCCGGTAAATCCCGAACCCGGAATGCTGACACCTTATTCCGCCTTCTTTTTCTTTGTCCTTGGCATTGCGGCCAGCAATTTTATATTCAATACCATCCTGATGAAAAAGCCCATTGAAGGTGAGCCGGTAAACTTCGGCCAGTATTTCAAAGCCGGCGCCAAAGGCCACCTTGCAGGTTTGCTTGGCGGTATGATTTGGGCGGTAGGTACTTCACTAAGCCTTATAGCTGCCGGTAAAGCCGGTTATGCTATATCATTCGGCCTGGGACAAGGAGCTACGCTTATCGGTGCGCTCTGGGGCGTTTTTATCTGGAAGGAATTCAAGGCAGCTCCGAAAGGCACTAATTTGCTGCTGGCGCTGATGTTCTTGCTTTTTGTGGCCGGATTGGGACTGATTATTGTTGCAGGGGCGTAATTCTGCAAGACTGCCCGATTGCCCGACTGCAAGACTTCCTGGCTGCACGACTGCACGACTGCATGACTGTTAAAACCTGGCCATGGTTCGACTCCGCTAACCATGACCTGAGACTGCATTTTTAGAAAATATTCCGTATCTTTAAGGATCAAGATAGCGGTAATTTCTCATCTGAACAAGTTTGAACCTAATTTCAACCAGGGATGCGAAATTCTTACTATCTCGGCGTGGATATCGGATCGGTGTCGCTAAACACGGTCCTTCTCGACGAATCTTTTAATGTGTTAAAGGAATACTATGATTATATACATGGAAAGCCTTTCCATGTATTGTATAAGCGACTGAATTCCCTTCTGAAAGAATATCCGAAAGAATCGGTTGGTTTAATTGCCCTTACGGGGACCGGTGCGCGCGTTGCAGCCGGATTAACCGGCGGCGTGGTAATCAATGAAGTGATAGCGCAGGCAGAGGCAGCGGTTGTTCTTTATCCCCAGACACGTACCATTATAGAAATGGGCGGGGAGGATTCCAAGCTGATCCTGCTTGACTGTACCGACGGGAGTGCCAAACCCCGCATGACCGATTTTGAAATGAACAGCATATGCGCTGCAGGGACTGGGTCGTTTCTCGACCAGCAGGCTAAGCGTATCGGGCTGTCGATCGACGGGGAATTTGGCGAATTGGCAATGCAGTGTGAAAACCCACCCCGTATAGCCGGAAGATGCAGCGTATTTGCAAAAAGCGACATGATCCATCTGCAGCAGATAGCCACCCCGCTCCATGATATTGTTGCCGGACTTTGCTATGCATTGGCAAGGAATTTCAAGAGCACCATCGGACATGGAAAAGAATTTCGAAAGCCTGTGCTGTTTTCGGGAGGGGTAGCGGCCAACAAGGGTATGGTAAGAGCCTTCAGAGAAGTTCTCGGACTTACCGACAATGAGCTGATCATACCGCAGCATCATGCCTCGATGGGAGCCATCGGGGCGGTTATGCAGGCCGTTAAGGAAGGTGTAAAAACTGAATTCAGAGGACTTTTCAAACTCAGCGAATACCTGGAAAAAGGTGAAAGCAAATTCGCCATCCTTCCTCCTTTGAAAGAATCGCTGACTCTCATCCAGAAGCCGGTACATTTCCGTCTGAACGGGCATGAAAGGTTACCCGTATACCTTGGCCTGGATATCGGGTCGCTGAGCACAAATCTTGTTCTGATCACCGCAGATCATAAAGTAGTCGACAGGCGTTATCTGCCTACTGCCGGAAAGCCGATTGAAGCAATTCAGAGAGGACTTACCGAAATGTACGAGGCCGTGCGGGAAAGGGTTCAGGTGATGGGAGCCGGCTCTACCGGCTCGGGACGGTATCTTACCGGCGATTTTATAGGTGCCGACGTGGTGATAAACGAGATCACTGCACAGGCAACAGCCGCAATAGATTTTGATCCTACGGTGGATACCATATTTGAGATAGGCGGACAGGATTCCAAATTTATAAGTATAAAGGGCGGTGTTGTAGTCGATTTTGAAATGAACAAGGTGTGCGCTGCAGGTACCGGGTCATTTCTTGAAGAACAGGCTGAGAAACTGAATATAAATATTATAGAGCAATTCGGAAGTCTCGCCCTCGGCTGTGATTGTCCTGCAAAACTGGGTGACCGGTGCACTGTATTTATGGAATCGGATCTGAATTCACACCAGCAGAAAGGAACCCGGGTCGATAGTCTCGTGGGAGGTCTTGCCTATTCGATAGTAAATAATTACCTGCAGAAAGTAGTCGGCCCCCGAAAAGTAGGCAGTCATGTCTTTTTCCAGGGAGGTGTGGCAAACAACAAGTCGGTTGTAGCTGCGTTTGAGCAGGTTCTCGGTAATGCTGTTACCGTTCCTCCCAATTTCGATGTTACAGGAGCAATCGGGGCGGCCATACTTGCTCAGAGAAGCATGAAATCAAAGGAAAAAAGCCTGTTTAAAGGTTTTCATATGCGAGATGTGCCGTATGCAACCGAAAGATTCAATTGCAATGGGTGTGCCAACAATTGTGAGATCAGGAAAATCAGAATAGAGGGCGAGGTGAAGGCGTTGTATTACGGCGGCCGGTGCGAAAAATATGAAAGAGGAAACAGGAAAAATACAGCCCACATTCCGAATTTGTTTGCAAAGCGTCTTGAAATGCTTCAAAGGGATTATGATCCGGTTAAAGTAGATAATAAGATCACAATCGGAATACCCCGGGCACTTATGATCTATTATCAGCAATTCCCGTTCTGGCGGACGTTCTTTGAGGAATTAGGCTTCTCGGTAATGGTTTCAAGGGAAACCGATCAGAAGCTGGTAACAAAATCACTTGAAACCATTAATACGGAGCTTTGTCTTCCGGTTGAGCTAATGCACGGGCATGTCACTGATCTACTTGAGCGCGGTGCCGACTATATATTTCTCCCGTTCATTGTAGATGCAAGCAAAAAGGAAGAAAATCCCACTTCGAACTCCAATTGTCCCTGGATCCAGAGTCATACGTTTATGGTCAAAGCTGCCCTGAGATCGGTCCGGTCCTCCGGGAAAATACTATCTCCGGTGTTGCATTTCCGCTATTATGAAACGGCATTTAAGGATGAGATCTCCGATTTTACAAGATCATCATTCGGACTGAGCGGAGCAAAAACGCGCGAAGCAATTAAGAAGGCTGATGCGGCGCAGAAGCATTTTGAAGAACAGGTTGCTGCTTATGGAAGGGAAGTTTTACATCAGATCCCGGAGAACTGCATTCCGGTGGTATTGCTGGGCCGCCCATATAATACGGGGGATCCTTATTTGAACCTGGGGGTGGTTGAAAAACTTATCAGGCATAATCTGATGCCAATACCTGTTGATTCTCTCGAATTAAGTAAGGAAAACATTTTCGGTGATTTCAGAAGCATGTACTGGCCTAATGGACAGAAGATACTTGCTGCTGCACGTATTATTGCCAAAAGTGAACGGTTATACGGCATTTACATAACCAATTTCCGTTGTGGGCCGGATTCCTTCCTCATGCATTATGTTGACGAAGAATTAAAAGATAAGCCCTGCCTGCACCTCGAAGTGGATGAACACTCTGCTGATGCAGGAATGATCACAAGGATTGAAGCGTTTGTGGAAAGTCTTCACGGATATGAAATAAATAAAAGTATTGAAGGGAAAATATTCAGGCCCAGACAAGGCCCTTCTGCTCCAATGAAGGACAGAGTGCTTTATTTCCCCTATATGAACGATGACGCGCATGCTATCTCTGCGGCTGCGAGAAGTTGCGGAATACCGTCGGAAGTGCTTCCCATGCAAAATGAAAAGGATTTGGAGTTTGGCAGATTATACACTTCGTCGCGGGAGTGTTTTCCGATGATATGCACGACAGGCAGTTTCCTGAAGAAATTAATGGAACCCGGAGTGGATCCGGCCCGGGTGAGTTTCTTTATGCCCGACCACAACGGGCCCTGCCGCTTCGGGCAGTATAATCACTTACAGAGGATTATTTTTGACAGGTTAGGCTTTGAAAAGGCGGAGATCGTTTGTCCCTCGAATGATTCATCATATGCAGACATTGCAGGCAAAGCTGCGCCTAAATTCAGATTTAATGCCTGGCGTGGTTTCGTGGCAGTGGACTTTTTAAGAAAACTCAAACAGGAAACCAAACCCTATGAAATAAATAAAGGTCAAACTGAAAGAGTTTACCAGGCCGGATTAAAGCGCATTGTTCACTGTGTTGAAAATGGAGCTCACGGATTAAACAGCGTATTAAAAGGGGCGATAAGCGATTTCCGGTGCATACCGGTCGATAAGTCGGTAAGAAAACCGGTTGTAGCGGTACTGGGTGAAATATTCATGCGCGATAATAATTTCTGTAACGGACGCCTTATAGAAAGGCTGGAAAACCTGGGTGTCGAAACGATGATAGCACCCTTCTCCGAATGGATTACTTATTCAACATACCGCTATAAAAGAGATTCCAAATGGAAGAGAGATGCCGGCGGATATGTTAAGTCGAGTTTTCAGGCTTTGATGCAGTTTACATCAGAATCAATGATCACCAGGGGTTTAAGAAAAAATATCGATGCTTCAAAAATTGCGCATCTGGATGATCTTCTGAATCTTTCCAATACATATGTTCACCGTGATTATGACGGAGATCCTCCGCTGGCTATGGGAATGGCATCATACCTTTATAATAAAGGAATATCCGGCATAGCTGCAATTCTTCCATTCACCTGCATGCCCGGAACACTCATTGCGGCTGTCAGTGATTCATTCCGTAAAGATCACAACAATATTCCCTGGATCAATATAGCGTATGACGGGCAGGATTCGATAGCCCTCGATACAAGGCTTCAGGCCTTTGTGCACCAGGTGAAAGATTTTGCCCCTAAGGGCATCCGCGTTCCTGTTAAAATTTAGTTGTCTAAAAATCCTGGTGCGTGCTTACCTGAACAGAGACTGCACGACTACCAATCCTACTGTGTTAGTGGCTAAGACGTTACCGCAAACGTTTGCGGAGATTTTTTGAAATTTAAACGAAGAAATACTTGAGTTTGATAAAGTGATCGGCGTACTTTGTGTGAACCGGATTAAAATTGCATTAAAAACCGATTAAAAAAAAATTAACTTTTATGATTTTTAACTGTTGTTTAGTTAATTATGATTTTTTAACTTAGTGTAATACTGGTTTACCTGATGTCAGACGATGGTAAACTTCTCAAATACAGATCTTAGCTCTTTCTCATTGACATTTTCGAGTGGAATGTGCTTTTAACATTTCTAAACTTTTACCAGGAAAATGCATCGTTTTCGACGAAAAAATAAAAAAATCTGAAATGAAATTTAATATTTAAATGCCTATGATAGACTATTACTGAAAAAAGCGGGAAATGGTACCAACACTTCCCGCAACCCTAATGATCGTCTAAAAAAATTAAACTAACATTAACTATTCGAAAATATGAAAAAACCTAAAACCTGCAAAACAGGGGAATTTCTGCATGTCAGAAAATTTCTCCTGATTTTGACATTGTTGTTGTTGATTCCACCGATCATTGCT
>DATAEX010000028.1:0-7245 GCA_036257765.1 Bacteroidales bacterium | reverse complement strand
CCGGTCTTTTTACTCCATGCGAATTACCAAAAAGGAGACTGGCGGCATTGAAAGTCTTATGGGCTTTTTTAACAAAAGGGATAAATCAATTCCTAAACTGATTCAAGAGGTTACAGAAAACCGGTTGGCTAATTAAAGAAGTCCGACCAGGTTCGGCATACTGAAATCAAGAAAAAGAGGATAATTTTCAATGGTTTATTTAACCACATTGTGATGATAAATATCCTCTTTTTTATTTTACAGTCTTCATACATTCATATGCTAATGTTATTAAATTCACAGATTGCTATGAGTCTTTCCTTATAGACCACAAATAATACTTCAAAAATGAAATCAGCACTTAAGGAGGAAATAGCTGAAAGTCTTGATATCTCAATAGACAAGTGCTACCAATGCGGCAAGTGTTCTGCCGGCTGTCCGCTCAGCGAGGAAATGGACTATCCGCCAAGCTACCTGATGAGAATGCTGCAAACCGGTAATGCAGGGTTACAGGAAAAGGTGCTTGGATCTTTTTCAATATGGGTTTGTCTTACCTGCGAAACCTGCTATTCACGATGCCCCATGAGTATTGAAATACCAAAAATCATGGATTTTTTAAGAGAGAAGGCGCTGCATGAACGAAAGACAAATCCTAAAGCAAAAGAAATAATTGCCTTTCATAAGTCATTTTTGAAATCGATAGAAAAAACCGGCAGACTTTATGAAATAGGTTTGCTGGCAGATTATAAGCTGCGTACGCTAAAACTGATGCAGGATATGAATCTTGTTCCAAAAATGCTTTCTGCCGGAAAATTGAATATTGTTCCTGAACTTATTCACGACAGAGCTAAAATGTCATCGGTTTATTCAAAAACCATCAAAAAGAAAAAATAACTATGGCATTGGGTTTTTATCCGGGTTGTTCCTTAAAAGGCTCTTCACGGGAATATAACGAATCGGTATTGGCTCTGGCGAAAACTTTCGGCATTGAACTAACCGAAATCAGCGACTGGAATTGCTGCGGCGCCACCGCTGCTCATAATATGAATAAAGAATTATCTCTTGCGTTGCCCGCGCGGGTCCTGGCTTTGGCTGAGAAGCAGGGATTAACCGAAATTCTGATCCCATGTGCTGCATGCTACAGTCGTCTGGCCACAACTCAGCACGAATTGCAAAAGCAGGACGAACTCAGGTCAAGGATATCCGGGGTAATTGAAATGGATTTAAAAGCCACTATCAGTCTCATTAATGTAATTCAGTTCATTGAGAAATATGTTCTGAATTCGTTGGAAGGTAGGATCCTTAAGCCCTTTAACCATAAGGTTGCTTGTTATTACGGTTGTCTGCTTGTTCGGCCACACGGTGTATTGCAATTTGACAGGGAAGAGGATCCTCAGACTATGGATAAAGTGATGGCAAAAATTGGCGCATCACCCTTGGACTGGGCTTTTAAAACGGAATGCTGTGGTGCTGGATTATCGGTTTCAAGGACGGATACAGTATCCAGACTTTCCGGTAAAATTATTATGGACGCCTCCGACCGCGGGGCTGAAGTCATTATCGTTGCCTGCCCAATGTGTCATTCCAACCTTGATATGCGCAGGAATAGTATAAATAAATACATGGGGATCCATTCATCAATCCCGGTGTTGTACATAACTCAGGCGCTTGGAATGGCATTGGGAATTAATGATGAAGAACTGGGTATTCACCGGCATTTTGTTAAAGTCGAAAATTTAAGGATATGGCAAGAATAGGAGTCTTTATCTGTCATTGCGGTGAAAATATAGGGTCGACCGTAGATTGTGCAAAAGTAGCAAGTACGGTCTCTGAATACAATGGGGTTGCTTACAGTGTCGACTATAAATACATGTGTTCTGATCCGGGTCAGAGCATGATTAAGCAGGCTATTAAGGAAAAGAATCTGACCGGAGTTGTGGTTGCTGCCTGTTCTCCCCGCATGCATGAGCCAACATTTCGGAGAGCCTGCAACGAAGCAGGATTAAATCCTTATTTGTGTGAAATGGCGAACCTGAGAGAACATTGTTCCTGGGTTCATGAGAAAAGCGATGCTACCACGCAAAAGGCTGTTGATCTGGTACGCATGCTTGTCGAAAAGGTAAAACACAACCATTCTCTTTCAGCCATTAAAGTCCCGGTCACCAAAACTGCATTGGTTATCGGTGGTGGTATTGCAGGAATTCAGGCCAGTCTGGATATCGCCAATTGCGGTCACCAGGTGGTTCTGATCGAAAGAGATCCTTCCATAGGTGGCCATATGTCACAGTTATCCGAAACCTTTCCAACCCTCGATTGCTCCCAGTGTATTCTTACACCTCGCATGGTGGAAGTGGCTCAGCATCCGAACATTACTTTATACACCTATGCTGAACTGGAAAGTATTGAAGGATTTATCGGAAATTTTAAAGCTAAAATCAGGAAGAAGGCTAAAAGTATAGACGAGAAACTTTGCACAGGATGCGGTTTATGTACAACAAAATGTCCTAACAAAAAAATTCCCGGTGAATTCAATGAAGGTTTAGGCACCCGAACTGCAATATATGTTCCTTTCCCGCAAGCCGTGCCGAACAAACCGGTAATTGATAAGCTCAATTGTACCCGTTATACAAAGGGCAAATGCGGAATTTGTGAAAAGGTTTGTCCTACCCAGGCCATTCGGTTCGGACAGGAAGACGAAATTATTGAGATAGCGGTGGGAGCGGTGGTTTTGGCAACCGGATTTACGGTAAAGAAAACCGATTTCTTTCCGGAATACGGGTATGGGAAATATCAGGATGTCATTACCGGATTGCAGTTTGAAAGGCTGGCTTCTGCTTCGGGACCTACATTTGGAGAGATCCGCAGACCGTCGGACGGAAAGGTGCCCCAAAAAATTGTTTTTGTAGCCTGCGCAGGCTCACGTGATCCGGCGAAAGGTATTCCATATTGCTCAAAAATATGCTGTATGTACACAGCCAAACATGCTATGCTCTATCAGCATAAAGTGCACCATGGAGAATCATACGTTTTTTACATGGATATCAGGGCGGCCGGCAAAAATTATGAGGAATTTGTGCGCCGGGCAATTGAAGAAGACCGTGTCAACTACATACGCGGACGTGTTTCCAGGATATATGAAAAAAATGGAAAGCTCATAGTTAAAGGAGCTGATACTTTACTTGGTGCGATGCCTGTTGAAATTGAAGCTGATATGGTAGTGCTGGCTACCGCCGGTGTTGCCAATGAAGGATCGGAAGAACTGGCCCAGAAACTGCATGTATCTTATGATGAATATAATTTCTTTGCAGAAGCACATCCAAAACTGAAACCTGTAGAAACTAACACAGCCGGAATTTTTGTAACAGGTGCATGTCAGGCTCCAAGGGATATTCCTGAAACTGTCAGCCAGGCTTCGGGTGCAGCCTCGAAGGTCGCAGGCCTCTTTTCACAGAATGAGCTGACCCGTGAACCTCTTATTGCCGTTGTGAACCGCTCAGCTCCGCCGGTTTATTCCACTTGTGTGGGTTGTTTTATGTGCCTTACGGCATGTCCTTACCAGGCTATTGAAAAGGAAGAAATAAGGGACCGGAAAGGCCAGCTAATAAAAACTGTATCGAGGGTAAATCCCGGGCTCTGCCAGGGATGCGGAACTTGTGTTGCCTTTTGCCGTTCTAAGTCGATCGATATCGAAGGATATACCCATGAACAGATGGTTGCTGAAGTAATGGCGCTATTGAACAGTTAAATGTATGGACAATATTATTGAATTTGAACCCCGGATAGTTGCTTTTGTATGCAACTGGTGTACTTATGCCGGTGCCGATCTTACCGGTACCAGCAGAATAAAATATGCCAGCAACGTCCGGATTGTCAGGTTTCCCTGTACGGGAAGAATTGATTATATGCTAATACTTAAGGCATTCGGTGAGGGCGCTGATGGCATTATAGTTTCAGGCTGCCATCCTAACGACTGTCATTATACTTCCGGTAATTTCCATGCTCGTCGCCGGTGGATCGTGTTTCGTAGTCTGTTGGATTTTCTGGGTATAGATATCCGGAGGATAAAATTCTCATGGGTTTCCGCTGCTGAAGGGGCTAAATGGGCCGATGTCGTAAACTCGGCTGTTACCGGAATAAGGGAACTTGGACCTTACACTGAGTATAAGAAGGTTGCCAATTATTTTGAAAACTAAGTATCCCATGGATGAATTAAGAAATAAAGCCAGGGAATTACTGGAAGCAGGAACTGTTCAACTGGTTATCGGATATGAACAGGGCACGGGAAACAGAACCCGTGCGGTATTTATTGATAATCCGGATCAGGTTTCCAAACTGATTTTCGATAGCCGGTGTGTGCAAAATCTGGCGGTTTATTTGACCAAAACAGAGGTTCAAAAAAGGGGTAAAACTGCCATAGTTGCATCGATTCCAGTATTAAGAAGCATTATTCAATTGGCGTCAGAGAATCAGATCCATGATGATCATCTGATCATATTAGGAATTACTCCGGAAATAAAACTGATAGAATTCAGCAACCTGAATGATGTCGCCGTTTTTCTTGAACAATATAAACTTGAAATCCTGTTGAGGGATAAAGAAATCCTGGAGGACCTCGATAAAATGAGCGCCGGCGAACGCTGGAAATACTGGATTACTGCGCTGGAGCCGTGCTTTAAGTGTTATGCCTGCCGGGCTGCCTGTCCCTTATGTTATTGCACTCAATGCACAGTTGATAATAACCGGCCCCAATGGGTGCCTGTTGCATCACATCAACTCGGAAATCTCGAATGGCATATAATGCGTGCCATGCATATGGCCGGAAGATGCACGGATTGTGAAGCCTGTGCAAATGCCTGTCCAATAGCCGTACCACTGAATCTTCTGACAAAAAAAGTCATGCAGGATATGAAAACTAATTTCGGAGAATACGGCCCATCACTGACTGCCGGAAATACAATGTCGACGTTCAGGCCCGATGATAAAGAAACCTTCATAAATTAAGCATGGGCATGGAACAGTATATTATTGATAAGGACGCACTGGAAAAGCTTTTCAATACACTGAGGCAAAAAGAAAGTACAGTGGTGGCGCCCATTCTTAGAAACAATAAAATTGTCTACGGAGTTACCGAAAATTTTAATGACATTCAATTCGATTTCATTCAGACCGCTCAGTCGGCCAAAGAAGTGACTTTCCCCCGTAACGAAAAATTATTTAGTTATAAAAAGGAAAAAGATTCAGTAACCCTTCAGGATATTGACACCGAAACAATTCATAATGTGGTCGTCTGGGGTACAAGGCCATGTGATGCTTTAGCCGGTTTGCCGTTGAAAGTTGTTTTCAACTGGGATTATAAAGATAAATTGTTTAATACGCGACTGGATAAAACTACCTTGATCAGTTTCAGTTGCAGGCAAGCTGATGAATATTGTTTCTGCACATCTCTGGGAGGCGACCCCGGCAGCACCGAAGGAAGCGATATGTTATTATCTCAACTTGGTGATAGTAAGGATTATCTGGTTGAGATTGTTACCGAAAAAGGGAAAGCTGTTTTCGATATAGCACCAGATCTGTTTCATAAGTCAGAAAAAAACATCGAAAAGAAAAAATATCTGGCGAATGTACCGGTTCGGTTTCAACCTGAAGAAATAAGTAAAAAACTTAAAGCATTAATCGGGAGTGAAGTTTGGGTTAATCAATCCATGCGTTGTCTGGGATGCGGTGCATGTGCCTTTGTTTGTCCGGTCTGCGCCTGTTTTGATATTCAGGACGAAATGCACGGCAAAAATGGTGTCAGAGTTCGATGCTGGGATTCATGTGGCTTTTCGCTTTTTACAATGCATACTTCAGGTCATAATCCAAGAGAAGTACTATCGAAACGCTGGCGTCAGCGGGTGCTTCATAAGTTTTCTTACATGCCTGAGAGACTTTCCGTATACGGCTGTACAGGATGCGGTAGATGTTCCCGTGCATGCCCCGCTGATATGAACATAGTTGAGCATTTGATTTCAATTCAGGAGGAAAGACAATGAGTGAAAAAAATATCTATTTGCCCTATTTGATGAGGATTGATAAGATCACCCAGGAAGCACCCGGTGTCAAAACTTTCAAACTAAAATTCTTAGATGAGACGGATGAAAACAACTTTGTTTATGCAACGGGACAATTCGGCGAATATTCGGTAATGGGTGTTGGAGAATCTACATTTTGCATTGCTTCTTCTCCAACCCGAAAAGGTTTTATTGAATGTACCTTCCGGCAAACAGGGAAAGTTACAAGTGCTTTGGCTGATTGTGAAGAAGGGAGCATTATTGGGTTTCGGGGTCCGTATGGCAATGTTTTTCCGATTGAAGACTGGAAAGACAGAAATATATTATTTATTGCAGGAGGTATAGCATTGCCCCCTATGCGTTCAGTGATATGGAATGTACTGGATCTGCGTTCAGATTATAAGGATATTACTATACTTTACGGTGCGCGAAAGGTTGCTGATCTTGTTTATAAGGACGAATTAGTGGAATGGGGAAAACGTGATGATGTTAGGTTGATAACCACTGTCGATCCGGGAGGTGAGACTTCCGACTGGAAAGGTGAAATCGGTTTTGTGCCGGCAGTTTTGGAAAAGATCGCACCATCACCTGAGAATTCAATCGCGGTGGTATGCGGTCCGCCGGTTATGATAAAGCTTACATTTCCTGTACTTGAAAAATTCGGATTCACCGGTGACCAGATTTATACAACCCTTGAGAACAGGATGAAGTGTGGTTTCGGCAAATGCGGACGATGTAATATTGGGAGTACTTACGTTTGTAAGGATGGACCGGTATTTACCTATAGCCAGTTAAAAGATTTGCCTGATGAATATTAATATTTGGCCTGTTACAAAACTCCTTCTCTCAGCTTGGGCTTGATAATTAATCTCAGACTTTGATCATAGGTGAAATAATGATACGCCCAGTTGATAAAAATCAGAAGTCGGTTTTTTACACCTAAAATGGCCATGAGATGAATGAACATCCAGAAGAACCATGCAATCAATCCATGAAATTTAAGGAATTGAAGGTCAACTACTGCTTTATTTCTGCCAACTGTGGCCAGCGTACCAAGGTTCCGGTATAAGAATGGTTTAAGGGGTTTGTTCTGTTGCAAACGTATCAGGTTGCGCGAAAGACATCTTGCCTGTTGAATGGCAGCCTGTGCAACCTGTGGATGACCGTTGGGATAGCCGTCCGCAATCATACGGGCAATATCCCCAATGGCAAAAAT
>DATAEX010000175.1:0-3861 GCA_036257765.1 Bacteroidales bacterium | reverse complement strand
AGGTGTCACGGCAGCTGCAGTTGCATGCATAATTAATTATTTAGCGAATGGGCTGCCTCCGGGAGGCGACTACAGGAAGATTTCTATCATTCTGCCACACATACGGTTTGCCATTCTCATTGTAATGGCCATTATAATACTGGCTTATTTTGCATTCTTTACAACAAAAACCGGGATGGTTCGGAATAATCCTTTAATAAGCGATGGCGTTTTACGTTCCTTTTATCTGATAACAGCGTTACTTCTCACCGGTTTCCTGTTTTTCCTCAGATCAGCAACGGGCATTATGATTTTTTTTATCGTGGCGGCTTTTTTTATCCTCAATATTTCTCTAAGGCAACTTAATCCGGTAGTAAAGAAAATTGTTTTATCGGCTTTATTGGTTATAATGGTTTCTGCAATATCATTTATCATATATACGTGGTTTCACAATTTCCATTCTGGGAGGATTGATTACAGCCAGCTTGATCGTTACACGATTAACGGTAACCCATATCTTCATGATACTGTTTCCGGTCTGTTGGAAAATGGAAATTATACCGGATTATATCAGAATATATCTGAGATGATCCGTGAATGGAATAAAATAAGTTCCATCGACTATAATCAAACAGATTTAAAGGGCCAGCCCATCAGTTCCACACTTAATCGATATCTTACTTCAAAGGGATTGCGTAAGGATTCTGTATCGATTCATTTGCTTACAGCAGATGATATAAAGAAAATTGAAGCCGGATTGGCAAATTGGAAATTCAGAACAAATCCGGGAATTTCACAGAGATTCTATGAAACACTTTATGAAATTCATGTTTTTATTCGTACAGGTTTTGTTGAACATCATTCGTTTGGTCAGCGCCTGGCATTTACTATTGAATCGTTCAGGCTAATTAAATACAATCCGATAACCGGAGTTGGTTCAGGAGATGTTTATGTATCTATGCAAGCTCAGGTCAAAAAGGATCGAATTGCAATTGACCCCAGGTGGGAGGGAAAGCCTCATAACCAGTTTGCTTTCTACCTTATTGCTTTTGGTATAACAGGCCTGTTATGGATTTTGGTTTGCTGGATTTTTCCGGTTGTAAAGCTTGGATCAGGTTTACTTTTTAACCTTTTTGCCGTGGATATTATAATTTCAATGTTTTTAATGGATACACATGAATCATACAGCAGCATGGTATTCTTTGCCCTGTTTTATTCCCTGTTGATTTTTGGAAAAACAACTGATAAACTGAATGCGAAATCTATTCTTTAAACCGGAACGTCCCGATAATATTATCGAAATTTATTTTGGCTTCTTCATAAGTTGTATCCACCGCTATAAATGTAAGATTATATCCATATTCGTTGTGGTAGACAAAATATCTCTCGGTTACCGCACCTGCTACAATTGTGTCGCGCGAAAAATTGTCTACATAAAAGATATGTTCCTGAGAAAGCAACTTCTTGAAGTTAATTGCATTAATGGTTGTATCCGATTCGTAGAGAACAGAATCATATGCCTCAGAAGCTAAAATAGCAGGTCTAAGCGTGCCATAGTAATTAGTCAATGTACTTGAAGGAAAATGTGTCCTGAAAATTACAAGCGATTCAGGTAATGTATCGTCTGCGTTTTCTGCTACACGTGCTGCATCCATTACCCGGCCCTCTTCAGCATAAATAAACTTAACCCAGTTTTCCGGTAATGTTATTTCAAAATCAAGTTGTACTTCGTCATCAGATTTATTGCATGCAGCTAAAACAAACGGAAGAATAATGAGTAGTCGAAAAATTAAGGATTTTTTCATTTACTATGTAATTGAGTAAGGTTTTCAAAATAATGTCAAATGTAATAATAATATCGGTGCAACAAATGGATATAAAATTAGTTTCAGGGGTTGCGTCATAGCTTAAAATAATTACCTTTATTTTCAGGGTCTGGTCATAAATCTAATGTTCTTCGTGCCCGTATTAATCACAATCATTTCAGTAAAACCATATAAAATGAAATCATTACTTTTTACTTTAGCATTTGTCTTTATCCTCCTCAATGTCCAATCACAAACTCCGGATGATAAACAAATACCGGTACGGGGCTTTTGCATCGCAGCACCAAATCCGGATCATCTCGATGAATTTATTGATTTTATTAATAACGGACTTGCTTCCCGAAATGTGAACACTCTGATACTCAGAGTTGATTACGCTTATGAATTCGACAGCCATTCTGAATTACGCAACGAAAATGCACTCAGTCGCAGCGACGCAAGAAAGCTGGTGAAGGCTTGCAGGGAAAATCAAATCAGGATAATACCTCAGATCAATTTACTAGGTCACCAGTCCTGGGCTGGTAAAGTAAATAATCTATTAAGAGTTTATCCAGAATTTGATGAAACACCTCGGGTAAAGATGCCGGAAAAATATGTATGGCCTAATGAGGATGGCCTTTATTGTAAAAGTTATTGCCCGTTGCATCCTGAAGTTCATAATGTAGTATTCGACCTGGTGGATGAGATCTGTGATGTTTTTGAAGCGGATGCTTTTCATGCAGGCATGGATGAAGTGTTTTATATTGGCGATGACAGCTGCAGCAGGTGTAGTGGCCACGACAAGGCAGAATTGTTTGCAGGGGAGGTAAATGCCATAAGAAACCATCTGGCACTAAAAGGGCGTGAACTATGGATATGGGGCGACCGGCTGATCGATGGTAAAAGTACCGGACTGGGTATGTGGGAGGCCAGTATGAACAACACTTACCGGGCTGTGGACATGATTTCAAAAGATGTGTTCATATGCGACTGGCATTATGAAAGACCGGATCAAACGGCAGTATATTTTGCGATGAAAGGACTTAGTGTAGCGACCTGTCCCTGGAGAAATCCTGAAAACGGCGTATTGCAGACCGACGATATGTATAAATTCAGAAGATTTTCTACGCCGGAAATGAAGGAACGGTTTGCAGGAATTGTCCAGACCGTATGGTCGTCTGCCGAACAATTTCTAAAGGAATATAATGAGCCCGGTGACGAGAAAAATACTCCTGCCACCTGTTTTAAAGCCGTTTTTGAAAAGATTAATGCGATCCAGCAATAATGAAAAGCAGGTTAGCCTCGATTGATATATTCAGGGCGCTCACCATGCTCCTGATGATATTTGTTAATGATCTGTGGACATTGCACAATATACCAGTATGGCTTGAGCATACAGGTGCCAATGAAGACGGGATGGGACTGGCTGACGTTGTGTTTCCCGCTTTCCTTTTTATAGTAGGCCTGTCGATTCCATTTGCATTGAAAGCAAGAATCAAAAAGGGCGATTCTTTGATTCAGGTTTTTATCCATATTTTGAGAAGATCCCTTGCTCTGATTATCATGGGCTTTTTCATGGTGAACCAGGATGCCTTGTCGGGTGTACAATGGTTTAAAAGTCTCTGGCAAATATTTATGATTATTGCTTTCATAATGATCTGGAATGATTACGGGCAGAAAAAATTTGCAGGTGTACCTGTATGGGTATTGCAGTTTTTCGGTATCGCTATATTAATATTCCTTGCTATCATTTTCCGGTCGGGAGCTTCCGGAGAAGAGTGGATGAAACCCCATTGGTGGGGAATACTGGGACTGATTGGCTGGGCTTACCTGGTTTGTGCTACACTTTTTCTCATTGCAATAAAACAGGGGTGGCTAATCCCTGTGTTCTGGCTTGCATTATACATGCTGAATTTACTTGAATTTCATGAAGCAGGTCATTTTTTACCAAAGCATCTGCTTATGGTAAGCGCATCAAATCATGCCCTGGTAATGAGCGGGGTATTGGGTACTCAGATTTATATTACTTTCCGTGACCACAAATCTGAATTCCTGTTTCCCATATTGATGTTCCTGC
>DATAEX010000173.1:0-1510 GCA_036257765.1 Bacteroidales bacterium | reverse complement strand
AACAACCATGAAATAACATATACCTATCTGGACCCCGGCCGTTATTTCTTACGCATACGTGGATCCAATTCCGACGGCATATGGAATGATGAGGGAGCCACGCTGCAAATTGTTGTTTTACCGCCCTGGTACAAGACATGGTGGTTCAGGATCTCTATATATATATCAGTTTTGGGTATTTTCCTTTTATTTTATATGGTCAGGCTGAAATTTTTCAGCCAGCAGAAAAGGAAGCTCATGGTTCTTGTGAGAGAACGGACACTTCAACTTGAAGAGGTTGCTGTAGCACTCGAAGAAAAACAGGAAGAAATAAATTCACAGAATGAGAAGCTCCTTACACAACGGAATGAGTTGGAAAATAGTAACTTACTTTTAACGGATCAGAAACGCCAAATCCTTGAACAGAACAGGGAGCTTGATCTTCACCGGAACCAGCTTGAAACGCTTATCGAAGAAAGGACAAGAGAACTTATTGAAGCAAAAAACAAGGCCGAAGAATCCGACCGTCTGAAATCTTCTTTCCTTGCAAATCTGTCACATGAAATCAGAACTCCCTTAAACGCTATTCTGGGATTCTCTTCATTACTGGGTGAAAAGAATCTAGCTTCCGAAGAAAGAGAAGAATATAACCGGATCATACATGGCAGCAGTAATAACCTGCTTGATCTCATAAATGACATTCTTGATATCTCAAAAATTGAAGCAGGTCAGCTTGAACTCGATATGAGAGAAGTTTCTCTTGATGCCTTTGTCAATGATATTTCAGGGGTATTTGAAATGTTCATAAAAAGAGATGATGTGGGATCGAATAAACCGGTTGAGTTCAAAGTTGCAATTAATAAGGAAATAAGGGATCTTCATATTATTTCCGATCATCTCAGGCTTACGCAGGTAATTACCAATCTTATAAACAACGCGATCAAATTCACATCGAGCGGATACATTGAATTAGGTTGTTATAAGATACCCGGAAACGAATTCCTTGAATTCTATGTTAAGGATACGGGGATTGGCATAAAGGAGGTTTATCACCCTCTTGTATTTGAACGATTCCGAAAGCTCGAGGACGACAGGCATCAGTTGCACAGAGGTACAGGTCTGGGTCTGGCCATATCATACCAACTCGTAAACCTTATGGGAGGGACCATGCGACTGGATTCAAAGTATGGTGAAGGATCCACATTTTATTTTACAATACCTTTGATATTAAGCGGAATAACTCCGGTTTCTGTAAAGAAGGAAGCCAGGTCGCTGTTACCTGATATGAATAATTGCCTTATTCTTGTTGCCGAGGATGAACCTTCAAATTTCAATTATATTGAAAAACTTCTGAAAGATGCCGGTGCCAGGGTTTTGCATGCAGAAAACGGTATACAGGTTTTGCAGATTATTGAAGATAATCCGGGGATCGACCTGATACTTATGGATATTAAAATGCCGTTAATGGACGGTATAGAAACACTGAACAACATGCGTAAGAAAGGCAGTACCATACCTGTGATTGCTCAGA
>DATAEX010000140.1:0-4798 GCA_036257765.1 Bacteroidales bacterium | reverse complement strand
ATTCGAGCAAACAGGTTTTACAACTGGTTGAAGATCTCTATACCAAGAGAGGCCTGAAGAATATGACTTTGCTGGTTAATGATGTTCAGGTTAAAGGATATTATGGTTATTCCTACAGATACGGCTATGGCTATGGCTATGGCTACGGTTACGGCTATGGTTATGAACACGGGTATTATGATGAGGAAGTCCCATCGATCAAATCATTCAAAACAAAATTCGGCCGTCTTCTAAAGAGAACCTGATATCATCCTCCCATTGAAGTAAAAGAACCCGATTTAGTAAGATGTTTGGGAGTAAGGCATAATACAGGAATTTCAGCTTTATTTAATACCTGGTGAGCAGTGTTTCCCATAATTAGGTCCAGCCCGGATGATTTTTCAGTAGTTATTGAGATAAGATCTGCTTTCACTGTATTTGCATAATTTATAAGCAGCTCAGGAACATTGTCACCAAAAACCTCGTTGCTTTCACATTTCACTTTTGCTTCAATATAAGCCGAAACCTGGCTGACATACGATCTGATCTTCTTCATGTTTAGTTTGGAGCGCGAAGTATGGATACCCACTACATGAATATCCGCACCGAAGAGTTTAGCAATATCAGCAGTAGCAGGCACTTTCTGCCGTGAATCAGGTGAAAGATCAATCGGCATAACAATTCTTCTGACAGAAGGTGGACAGTAGTTCTTTCTTAATGTTATTACCGGTTTATCCGTTGCAGAAATTATTCTGAAGGCGTTGCTGCCAATAAAAAATTCCTGGAATCCGGAAGCTCCGTGTGTAGATGCAGTAATAAAACAATCCTCCAGATTATCAGCCATGGACACTACTTCCTGATAAACTCTGCCTTTGCAGATTCTATATTGAATTGAAGAATCGTTACCCAGTTGGGGTTTAAATTCGTCAATGATTTTTTTAAAATTGAATTCAGCACCGACCTGCTCTTTATCGGCTTGTTTTTCAATCTCACTGCTTTTTTGAAGTACATAGAGCATGTGAATAGATGTTTTGATCTTTTGAGAGAACAGAAGAGCCATCCTGAGACCATTCAGCGATTCGGGCGAAAAATCAACGGGCACTATAAAATTTTTCATACCGGTTTCAATTTTCATAGAGTTAATCAAATAAATATAACTATTTTAAATTAATTGCCGTTAACAGATTTTGAATACTGTTAACATCTTATCCGTGCCTAATATAGCTCAAAGCAATGATAGTAACGGTTAGTAAACATTTGTTTAAGAAATATTTTATATTTATCTTGTGTAGTGCTTTTCAAAATAATACCTGGCACCAAACACTGATTTAATGTCTGCCCATGCAAGATCTATTTATTCAAGGAACCGATTCTCTTCCCACAGTATACTTTAAAACCAGTGGTGAATTAAAGATAACAGGGAGGGCTTTGCCAGAAGATGCTGCTAAGTTTTTTACATCACTGATCCGTTGGATTGATGAATTTTCCCTTGCAGAGGTTAACATGGAAATTAACCTGGATTATTTTAATACCAGTGTCTCCAAACAATTGCTCGATTTATTTAAAACCATTGATAACAAAAAGTCGATCGTAACTGTTAATGTGAAATGGATGTATGAAGAAGGAGATGATGAAATGCTGGAATCCGGTGAAATCTATCAGGAAATACTTCCCAGGTTTAATTTCTCCTTCCAGAAATATGCCGAAATGGCTAACTAATTAACAAGGCTATGTTTGCATAGGGGTGTTTAAGACAATAAGTCAGCTTAAGGGTGACATATCAACATATATAAATATGTGGCTTATTATTTGTATCTTTACCAAAAACTAATTTCAAGTAAGATGGCACTGGAACATTTAACCAAAGATACCTTTAAGCAAAAGGTGTTTAATTACGAAATGAATAAAGAATGGAAGTATGAAGGTACAAAGCCGGCGATCATAGATTTTTATGCTGATTGGTGTGGTCCTTGTCGCTTGGTTGCACCTGTCCTCGAAGAGCTTAAGACAGAATATGATGATAAGCTTGAAATTTACAAAGTAAACACGGAAGAGGAAAGGGAGTTATCGGCCATGTTTGGCATTCAGAGTATACCCAGTTTATTATTCATACCCCTGGAAGGTCTTCCTCAGATGGCAATGGGTGCACTTCCCAAGGAAACATTCAAAAAGGCCATTGGTGATGTACTAAGTGTTACAATATAAGGAATCTTCTGTCGAAAGAATAACCTCAGACTGGCAGTCCAGCCTGATAACCACGTTAAGAGCAATATGAATAAAGGATAGATCAATTCGTTTACTCGTATTGATATTGTCATTTTTTTATTGTTAACTTTGGGGCTCTTATTAACCTACGTTCTTTAAGACTGCAGCAGGTGCTGTAGTGTGCTTAAAAGTAAGGATATGAAATCAGGAATAGGCCTCAATAAATTATTTCTGTCCGTTTACAGCAATCCTTTCACATTTTTAGCCATTTTATTCTGTTTGTTGTTTAATTCACTAATACATTTCACATGGATGTAAAAGGAAAGCTATTTACGAGGTTCTTAAAGAGAACCGAAGCTTATTCTGATCAGCAGCAAAGTGATGCTATTATAGAAAAGCAGCACCTGAAAGGGAAAATGACTGCCCGTGAAAGGGTTGACATGCTTTTCGATGCAGATTCATTCGAAGAAATAAATGCTTTTTCAATGCCGGCTCCTGCAGGGGGCGATTTTGGCAAAAAAGTCACTGCTTTAGGCGACGGAGTTATAACAGGATATGGTAAAATCAGCGGACGTCTGGCGTTTGCTTTTTCACAGGATTTCAATGTAATGGGTGGATCGTTGGGATCGGTGCATGCTTCTAAGATTGCTAAAATACAGGACATGGCATTAAAAATGGGTGCACCTGTTATCGGACTTATTGATTCCGGCGGTGCAAGGATTCAGGAAGGAGTTGCCAGTTTGGCCGGATATGCAGCGATTTTCAGAAGAAATGTCGAAGCATCCGGAGTGGTGCCTCAGATATCTGTGATCATGGGACCTGCAGCAGGAGGCGCTGTGTATTCACCATCAATTACGGATTTTGTTTTTATGACCAACAAAACGAGCTATATGTTCGTTACCGGCCCGAATGTAGTAAAGGAAGTACTTAACGAAGATGTTTCGTTTAATGATCTTGGGGGCGCAATGGTTCATATGAAAAAAAGCGGCGTTGCACATTTTGTTTATGAAGACGAAGAAAATACAATCCGTGGAGTTCAAAAGCTCTTATCCTATCTGCCCTCGAATAATCTCGAAAATCCTCCCTTTCTGGAAAATTGTGATACCGACCTGAGGATTGACGACCGAATAAGGGATATCATTCCGGACGATCCAAACAAACCTTATGATATTAAAGAAATAATAAATCTAATTATTGACCGGAATACGTTTTTTGAAGTTTCATCGGGTTTTGCACAAAACCTGGTTGTAGGTTTCGGCCGGTTGAGAGGCAAAACCATCGGGATATTGGCAAATCAGCCCAAGGTGCTTGCAGGCACTCTCGATATAAATTCCTCGGTTAAAGGCGCTCGTTTTGTACGTTTTTGCGATTCGTTCAATATTCCTATTCTTACAATGGAGGACGTGCCGGGCTTTTTGCCAGGTGTTGACCAGGAACATAACGGTATTATAAGACATGGAGCTAAATTGCTATATGCATATGCCGATGCAACGGTTCCCAAAATTACTGTAATCCTAAGAAAATCATATGGAGGAGCCTATTGCGTAATGAACAGCAAAAACCTCGGAGGTGATTTTAATTTTGCATGGCCTTCAGCGGAAATAGCTGTTATGGGTCCTGAAGGTGCCGTATCAATACTTTACAGAAAAGAACTTATTGAATCAGGCGATCCTGCAAGACTTAAAAAAGAACTCACCGCAAAGTACAGAGACGAGATAGCCAATCCTTATGTGGCCGATGACAAGGGTTATATTGATGAAGTTATAGATCCTGTGATAACACGTAAAAAGCTCATAACAGCTTTTGCTGCTCTGGAAAGTAAACATGTCAATGTCCCCTCACGAAAACATGGAAATATTCCTCTTTAAGATTTTATTCTATATTTGATCTATCAATTATTTCTTGAATGAAGATTAAAAGTCTGTTAATTGCGAACCGGGGTGAGATTGCTGTTAGAATTACAGAGACCGCAAAGAAACTAGGCATAAAAGTATATGGAATAAAAACGGCCAAAGAACCTAATGCACTTTACCTCAGGTTCGTTGATGAAGTAATTGACTTTTCAGAAAGCTTTGATGAAATCCCTGAATTTCTCGATGTAGAAAGGATTCTGAATGCAGCTAAAAAAAGCCGTGCAGATGCAATACATCCGGGATACGGTTTTCTTTCTGAAAACCCTTATTTTGCAAGACGTTGCGAGGAAGAGAAGATTATTTTCATCGGTCCTTCCTCTTCAGCGATCTATAAAATGGGCAACAAAACAATAGCTAAGCAGATAGCCCAGAAAAACCAAATTCCTCTGCTTCAGGGAAGCCAGGGAAATGTCAAAGATCCAAAAGAAGCTACTGAAATTGCTGATAATATTGGTTATCCTGTTATCTTAAAAGCGGCTGCCGGCGGTGGCGGCAGGGGAATGCGCATTGTTGAGAAGGCTGCCAACATGGAAAAAATGTTCAGAATGGCCGCAAATGAATCGGAAAAAGCTTTCAATGATTCTTCATTATTTATAGAGAAATATGTTAAAAATCCGCGACATGTTGAATTCCAGATACTCGGAGATACGCATGGTAATTATGTGCATCTTGGTGAAAGAGAATGTTCTGTCCAACGGAAA
>DATAEX010000138.1:0-3606 GCA_036257765.1 Bacteroidales bacterium | reverse complement strand
TCCGCTTTTGGTTCAATATTTTTCTCAAATAAATGGGCAAAGAGCAGTACAAAATCCTGGGTAAAAACCTTATGGGAAACTGATATGGTCTCCTGGTCCTTATTAATATCTATATTCGTATAAGCCACATGAAGAGGATGGGAAAAAGATGAAAAGGTTGCGGCAACGATAAGGGCAGGGATGAAATACATGCTAACTCTTTTGTTTCCAAAATTAGTACAAAAAACGATCCAAAATTTGGCTTCAATGGCAAAGGTACAGGAATAACCTAAAAAACATCAACAGGTTAGTTCTCTCATTTATCAATTAATAAACAATGATTATCAATTATCGCTTTATCAGAATTTAAATTGTTTTACATTTGAATCTTTAGTATCTGCCTGATGAAAACCGCTGTTCTGATTGTACTTCTATCTATTTATTCTTTGGGTACAATTGCCCAGAATATTCCGGTGGATTTCAGCCTTTCACTTTTAACAGGCTATAATGGGCCTGAAACGATACCTTTCTGGATGCGGTCAAATCAGTTCGGAAGCATTCCCCCAAAAGGTGCATCAATAGGACTGATCGGCTCAGTTCAAAAAGAGTATCACCGATCGCATTCCGGTAAATTCGACTGGGGATTTGGTGCTGAGGGAAGGCTTAATGTGGGCGATCCCTTCAAATTCATCCTTCTTGAAAGTTATGGCAAGGTCAAATATGGCATCTTCGAATTAAAAGCAGGCCGGGTAAAAGAGATTACAGGTCTTTGCGATACCTTATTATCTTCAGGCTCCTGGGCGGTTTCTGGAAACGCTTTAGGAATTCCCAAAATAGAACTTTCAATTCCGGAGTTTGTTACGCTGCCAATACTGGGAAAGCTATTTGCTATTAAAGGCAGCTATGTATTTGGTTTCTTGGGAAACTGGTATCTTGATGACGAGAAAATTCCAAATACGCCGACTTATCTGATACAGCACACCCTTTATGGTCGGTTGGGAAAACCGGATTGGAAATTAAAATTATTTGGAGGATTCAATCACCAGGTAGTCTGGGGTAATGAGAGAGCGATTCTCGGGGATGATTATGAATTAAATGGTTTTCAGACATTCATTTATGCCAACCTTGCAAAATCTCACACCAACGGGAATATCCGGAATTTGAGAGTTGGAAACCACCTTGGATCGATCGATATGGGTTTGACCTATGATTTCTCTGATTTCCGGGTGCTTATTTACCGGCAATGGGTCTATGATGCCGGCGCACTTTATTATCTGGCTAATTTAAGAGATGGATTGAATGGTCTGAGTTTGACCAACACGAAAACCGGGCATCATTCTATTGAATGGAAAAAAATAGTGCTTGAATTTTTATATACAAAGAACCAGGGCGGAGAGACCTGGTCGCCTCACACTACATCGCTATTTGAAAATTATTATAATAATTCATTCTACGATACTGGATGGTCGTATAAAAGCTGGGGAATCGGAACACCATTCATAACTCCAACGGGTAAAATCAGGGAAGATCTACCGGAAGATCCATTTTCTTTTTTCACTAATAATCGGGTAACTGTTTATCATGCCGGTATTGAAGTAGCAGTTTTTGGCTGGAATCTGTTAAACAGGTTGTCGTTTTCGCGCAATTTCGGTAATTACTATACGAGTCCCGATGGTAAGATCTATGGAGGAGAAAATATTGAGGCTGAGTATGGAATATTTCAGGAAACAAAACAATTTTCCGGATTCATTGAAGCTAATAAGGGATTACAAAAAAGAATCACAATTGGAATTATGAGCGCTTTTGATATTGGTAGTTTGTACGAAAATGGATTTGGGTTGATGGGTTTAATAAGAATTGGATTTTAGTAGTTATTGGATCATAGTAGATAAACGCCGGACTTCGGACTTCGTATCGATATAAAGTATGTATAACTTATGAAGATATTAATCACAGGAACAGCAGGATTTATTGGATTTCATCTGGCTAAGAAAATGCTCGAGGAAGGGCATGAGGTAGTCGGTTTAGACAGCATCAATGATTATTATGATGTTAGTCTTAAATATGCCAGGCTACACGAAACGGGAATTGATGGTCCGGATATTAAGTATGGTAATCAGGTTAAAAGCAAAAAATATCCCGCCTATCGTTTTGTCCAGATGCAGCTTGAGGACAGGGAAAGGCTAAACCGGCTTTTCAGTGAGGAACAATTCGATCGGGTCTGTAATCTCGCAGCCCAGGCAGGAGTGCGCTATAGTCTGACTAATCCCCATGCTTATATCGATAGTAATATACTGGGGTTTATAAACATATTGGAATCCTGCAGGCACAATAAAGTTAAACATCTGGTTTATGCGAGCAGTTCAAGTGTATACGGATTAAATGAAAATGTACCGTTCTCTGAAAAGGATAATGTGGACCATCCTGTAAGTTTATATGCAGCCTCAAAAAAAAGTAATGAATTAATGGCGCATACATATAGTCATTTGTTCGGATTACCGACTTCCGGATTAAGGTTTTTTACTGTGTATGGCCCATGGGGCAGGCCGGATATGGCACTATTTATTTTTACACGGGCCATAGCAGAAAGTAATCCTATCGAGGTGTACAATAACGGAGATATGGAACGTGATTTTACTTACATAGATGACATAGTTGGCGGAGTTTACAGGATACTAATTTCCGAACCTCCTTGTAGTAATCCTAACTGGACCGGTAAAAAACCAGATCCGTCATCTTCAGCTGCACCATATAGAATTTATAATATTGGTAACAACAAACCTGTGAATCTTTTGAATTTCATTCATGCAATCGAGAAAAAAATGTCTAAAAAGGCAGAAATAATTTTCAAGCCTATGCAGGCAGGTGATGTACTAAAAACCTGGGCTGATGTTTCAGGATTGTCGAATGATTTCGATTACAGGCCGGAAACTTCAATTGAAAAAGGGATTGATGAATTTGTGTCATGGTTTAGAAACTTTTATACAAAATAACTAATTTGATTTTCAGACATTACCGTTACCCATTCCAAAATCACCAGATACTTCATGACCTATCGGGAAACCTACCAGCTTTTAAAAGTTCATCTTTTTTGCGAATTCTATTTTTTTTAATTAATTGCATATTACAAATCTTAACAGGACTAACTTTGATATTTCTGAAATGGAAAGATTTAAAAACAAAGTACTATTGATTACAGGAGGAACAGGCTCATTCGGGAATGCAGTCCTTCGCAGATTCCTCAATACTGACATCTCTGAAATAAGAATTTTCAGCCGCGATGAGAAAAAACAGGACGATATGCGGCAGTTTTATAAGAACCCGAAAATAAAATATTTTATCGGCGATGTACGTAGCCGTCAAAGTCTTGACAATGCAATGCAGGGTGTGGATTATGTGTTTCATGCTGCTGCATTGAAACAGGTCCCGTCATGTGAGTTTTTCCCTGCTGAGGCCGTCAGAACTAATGTGATTGGGTGCGAAAATGTGCTGGACTCCGCCATGCAATGTAGTGTTAAAAGAGTGATTGTGCTCAGCACAGATAAGGCAGTTTACCCGATTAATGCCATGGGAATGTCAAAAGCCCTGAGTGAAAAAGTAATGGTCGCAAAATCACGGTATTTGAAT
>DATAEX010000127.1:0-5647 GCA_036257765.1 Bacteroidales bacterium | reverse complement strand
GCCGGAAATCGAATTCTGCCGGAATTTTATCCAGTTGATACGATACATCATGATAAAGTAGAAAACCTTTGGAATCATCAGAAAGGACCATTTCAAAACGATTTTGCATGAAAACCCGTTCTGAGATCCTGTACCTGATATTATAACGGATACCGCTGCGCTCTACTTCGGCAATTTCAGGTATTATTGATGAATCAGGTATATAATCGCGAGGATCTTCTTCAAATTTCAATCTCAGGTACATCTCAGTGTTTTCACCTGCCCTGTAATCGGCCTGAATAAGAAAATCATTACCTGATGCCGGTTTGCTCTGCTGAAACTTAAGCCACGGGAATCTGTAAAAATCAGCATACGCAGATATTTTTAAATGCCTGACCGGATGTACAACAATTCCAGCGTACAGACCCTCTTCATTATAATCATCTGACCCTTCGGAAAATGCGGATGAATGCATGCTAAAAAATCCGGGATCATAATAGCGGTATAATAAAGAAAGCGAAGCGTATTTCCCGGTATTTATCAACATACCGTTAAGAGTGCCCAGATGGCCGTTACCGTAAGATGTTTCCCCGAAAAACTGAATGTTTTTGAAAACTAATGAATAGTCAATTCCCAGGTTAAAGAGAGAGTTACCTGAAAATTCGTGGACATTTCTTAATGCATCACCTGCCTCAAGATATTTATCCAACCTGTAATTTGCCACAGTTATGCCCAATTTCAGAATATTGGTCCGGAAATTCAGATTGGCACCATATAACGTTTCACGGACTGTTTTTTCATCCGCTATCTCGGATGAAGTACGGTGATATCCGCTCTCCTGGAACGATGAGAAATAAACATGATCAGACTCGAGGGTATCCGTAATATTTGCATCCCTGGTTTTTGAAGAAAAGAATGAAGTCAGTGTGAATTTGCCTATGACCGCAGAGGCGGCAACTCCGCGGAAAAAATTGTTTTCGTCATTCGATGTGTATGGCTTAATCGCATCCTGTCGTTTCACAATACCAAGTGGCATAGACGATTTTCCGGGGGCCGTGCCACTCCAAAGGGTCAGGCCCTGTCCAAAAGCCAGTCTGTAATCACCAATCAAAAATGCCTTAAATGCGCCCGCATTATTAACATTCATGTACGCCGAAATAAAATCAAATCCACGGCTTGTACCTCTGAATAATTCTTCTCCGGGGTCCTTCTCGACAGTTACACCAGCCTTAAGACGGCTGCCGTAAGAAATATCATAACGCGAATTGATTAAACACGGGCTGCCGGGGTATCGCATTCTGTCTTCAACAGGATCCGGAACCGAATACCCTTTTGATTTTTCAAACGTTCGTTGCATTCGGAGAGAAGCCTCATGCCGTAAAAATTTGGAAGATTCAACAAGACCGGAAACACTTTCATCAGGAACAATTACAAAAGGGAGGATCATCTGAATTACATCGTCGCTGAATCCATATATCGCCTGCAATTCATAAACCGATAATAATTTTCCTTTCTCTTTCCTGTATTCGAGAAAGCTGTTAATCTGAAAATCACTTAGAAACGGAAGCTTCTCAAGATCCCCACGTTTGCATGAATTCAGGTTGACCGGATTTTTGCGGAGCACATCAAGTTCATTAAGGAGATTTTCATACTCCTCATCACCTGCATTCTGCGATGCAAGAGATTCAATTAACGATTCGTTCAGGCTGAAGGTGCCAGGTAAAACCTGCTGACCGGTTAATTGAAGTGCGATCATGAGAAAGATCGCACTAATTAACAGATAACGGTTAAACACTGATTCGGATATTACCTGGTTTCAAAAATGGCCACAAATCCGCCACCTGCAGCAACTTCAGCTTTTATTGTACTGCTATTGCTGCAATCAAAATCCGATTTAAGGAGCTTCCGTGGATTTTTACCGGCATCCGGAGAGTCTGACCACAGGGTAACCTTAAAAGTTTTATTATCAAGGAAATCAGTACTTATTTCAAAACTTCTTTTACTTACGCTCATCCCGGCCATGTACCACTTATTGCCCGAACGCCGTGCCACAGCAATATATTCTCCCGGCATGCCTTCTAAAACACGCGTTTCATCCCATGATGAAGGTATTGCTTTAAGAAACTCGCTGCCTGGTTGATTTCTCACATTAAAGGGTGACTCACAAAATACCTGGAAAGCACTTTCATAAACTACAAACATGGCAAGCTGGAAACATCTTGTACCCATAACATGCGGAGCAGGGCTGTCGCCGCCTACAACAACAAAATTTTGAGGATTGTCATTCAGAAATCCGCCGGGTGTAAAATCCATCTCCCCTGCAAGCATGCGGGTAAAGGGAATTGTAAGGCAATGCTGTGGAGTGATCCGGTTGCTCCATTTGTTGTATTCATTACCCAGTATACCTTCTCGGGTGATCAGATTGGGATAAGTGCGACTAAATCCATCAGGAACATATGCACCATGAAAATCGACCACGAGATGATGTTTTGCGGCAGTTTTGGCTACGCGATGATAGAAGTTTACCATTTCCTGGTCATTTCTGTCCATAAAGTCAATTTTAATACCTGACACTCCCCATTTCTCGTACAGAGCAAATGCCTCTTCCATTTGTTTGTCTGCATTTGGCCACAACAGCCAAATAACCGTACTGATATTCTTAGATTTGGCATACCTGATAATTTCGGGAATATCAATTTCAGGTATCATTTTAGTAATGTCTGCATCCATATTAAAGGAACCATCCTCCTTAAACGGTGGACCATACCATTGCCAGTCGACCAGCTGGTATTGCCATCCCATTTCTGCAGCAAAATCGATATAATACTTCATGGTTTCCGTATTCGGTCCAGGAGAAAAACCTGCATCAGGTGCATATCTGCCCGACCACCACCAGTCCCAGGCTGATACACCAGGTTTAATCCATGATACATCATCCAATGCACACGGGTCATTCAGATTCTGAATTATGTCAGATTCAATCAATTTTCCCGGTTTTTCTGCGATCATTACAACTTTCCATGGAGATTCCCTTTGTAAAGCTGTTTTTACCACTACAGTGGTATCATCCGGTAACCATGATGGCTTTGAAATAAGTGTGTTTGGCTTATTCGGATCTGCCGTGAATCCGGAACAGGCCCAGTCTGTAACATCAGCTTCAAGAAGAGCAAGCCACGCATCACCGGCATGAATGAGCAACGGGGTTCCTATAATGTTTCTTTCAGTGATTACTGAAAGTTTTGAACTGCTGAATTCAACTTCCTGCGAGAGATGGAATGTATTCCAGAATGTTGCCCAAACAGGATGATCTGCATCAAAACTAAATTCAATTTTCTCGTTGGCAAGGATGATGGTATCCATACCTTTCTGAACTGGTAATTCATAACGAAGGGCTATCCCGTCATTATATGCCCTGAAATGAATATTCAGCCTACGGTTTGGTTTTGATCTTTCCTTCAATTCCAGAACAATCCTGTTGTACCGGTTTAACACGTGTTTTCGTTTTCCCCATACTCTTTCCCACTTTTCATTAACGGTATCCGAACTTACCGATACAATCTCAAGGTTATTTTTGATTAACGGCTGGTCCTTAAGATACAATTCAATCCCTGAAGGTTTTATAATCTGGTGGCCTTTGTAAAATACAGTGTATTGCAGCTGTCCTGACAAAGAGTCATCGATGTAGCATTGTATCCGGATGGAGCTGTCGGGAGAAATGAGATCTACACTTTCGACAGATTTGTTTCTGCATGAGCCTGATAGAATCAAAATACCAACAGCCAGAAGAAATGACACATAAAAATTTTGCATTAGTTTCATAGATAGAAATTAAATATTTGGTATATAAATATAATAAGCAGTTATCAATTTCCAATCTCAAGGCGCAACAATGTATACCTAACTTCCCCATTCGCCCTTTCCTGTTTCAAACACCTTGCCTCCCACATTTATTTCGTATTCACTATTTCTAAGTTCAGCATCAATCATTAGCTCCGATGGCCTGCCTATTTCATATCCTTGTCCCACTGTTATTTTCTGTCGGACCTGCCCAAATATGCCATATTTCACAATGTATGCAGCAAGGCATCCTGTTGCACTTCCGGTGGCAGGGTCTTCAGGTATACCAAAATAGTCGACAAATACCCGTGAGGCCAGATCTTGTTGCGAATTATAGCCCTCAGGACAGAAAACCAGTATTCCTTTAGCCCATGCTTTATCGATGTAAGCGGGGTAAAGTGAATGGTTTATTCTGGCTTTTTTTAATGCCTTCATTGATCTGAGAGGCACAATTGTAAAAGGAAGCCCGGTGGATACATCGGTTACAGGGAATTTGTCATTAATGTCACTGATTGAAAGATTTAACAGTTCGGCAATCGTTTTTATAGGCAATTCATTGCCGAAGGAAGGTTGGTTTTGGCGCATCCATAAAAGATCGCGGATAAAGTTAACAGGGATCTGCCCTGCCTTGAGATCAAGCCTGATGATGTCCCTATTCCTTTTATCAATGTATTTTTTAATAATATATGCTGTTCCCAGTGTGGGATGCCCGGCAAATTCCACTTCGCTGCCGGGTGTAAAAATTCTGACAGGATATCCCTCATTTTGTGGATTGATATCCGTTATGAATGTAGTTTCGGAAAAATTAATTTCCCTGGCAATTTGCTGCATTTCTTGTGAAGACAGATCTCCGACATTACTAAAAACAGCAAGTTGATTGCCGGTATACCTTGAATTTCCGAATACATCAAGCAGGTAGAAAGTCATAGCATTACGTTTTGTTTCAAATTTAATAAAATCAACCAAATTGTTCAGCAAGCTCAACCTAGGTTCAGCAAGCTCACCTTCGTTCGGCTTAGGCTCCTGCCTAAGCCGCCTTATCATGGCAGGCTCCAGCCTGCTAATTGTTTGCACACATTATTAGAAACCAATCTTATTCTATATTCAGGCAGAGCCTGTTATTATATTACGGCTCAGGCTGGAGCCTAAGCCGAACCCTATGGTATAAAAATTCTCTTTATTAGCTCGCCATTCAAATTAGTCATACGCTATACTTTGACTCGTGCGCTCTCCGTTCGGCTTAGGCTCTTGCCTAAGCCGCCTTATCACGGCAGGCTCCTGCCTGCAAACCTTCGTTACCGGATATCTCAAACTTCAAACATGTTTACTATATTTACCTTAATTACAAAAAACAGAAATATGAATTCCCGAAGACAATTTTTGAAAGTGGCTGGTACCGGAGTTCTGGCTGCAGGATTCACGAATGCTCTTGCATCAACTGAAACCGGAAACCTTGAGATTACTGAAGTGCCTTTCACGCTGGGCATAGCCGGCTATACATTCAGGGAATTCACCATCGAGCAGACCATCGAAATCATGAAACGCGTCGGAGTCACAACCCTGTCTGTCAAAGATTTTCATCTTCCGTACAACAGCACGAAGGAAAAGATTGATGAAGTTCTTAAAAAATTTTCAGATGCAGGTATTACTGTTTATACTCTTGGTGTGATTTACATGACAACCAAAGATTTTGTGGATCAGGCTTTTAATTATGCAAAGATGGCAGGTGTGAAAATGATCGTGGCTGCACCGAATTATGAATTACTCGATTATGTTGAAGAAAAAGCTAAAACCAATGACATCCGTGTGGCTATTCATAATCATGGCCCCG
>DATAEX010000113.1:0-2790 GCA_036257765.1 Bacteroidales bacterium | reverse complement strand
GACGAAAGCTGTCATCTTTTTGATCCTGCCCAATGGCACAATAAATCTCATAAATGGATAAATAAGCTTTTTATCAAAGAGAGCATTCCACAGGTCTTTCATATTCCATTGCCGGGAACCTATAAACGCAGCGTAGTTAGGCTATGGAATAAGGCAAAAGCTGCACATGCAACTCCGGATTTGAAAGATTATCTGCTTCTTGCATATGATCCCACCCCCTGGAAATCGGATTTATATATGCTCGTTACATCAGAAGTATCAGAGGCAAATAATGTCAGATTTTCAGGTTCGTTTTATAGCAAGGTATTTGATGGTTCATTAAACCATATTCCGCAATATATAAAGCAAATGGATGTGGAGCTTGCCCGTGATGAAAAGATGGCAGTTAAATATTACTTTTATTTCGCTACATGTCCGGACTGTGCAAAGAAATACGGACACAATTATATAGTGGCGTTTGCAGAGGTGTGAAACAATATCTATATTTGCACCGTGTCAAACTCTAAGCATAAATCCATTAAACTTATTAATATGTATACACGAAACAGTATTAGCAAAATCAGTTCGTTTATAATGATCCTCCCTGCCCTGGTGTTTATATTTTCGTGCAAAGGCGTAACAAAAACATCTGAACAGGATGAAGCAGCTTCCGACAGTCTTAACAAGGAACTTCTTGCTTCCGATATAAAAGAAGTAATTTACCCTTTACCGGCTCCATTTGAAATGACTCAGATGTTGAACTCGATCGGAGCAACCTATACATCAGGCATTTTGAATTCACCTGCTAAAGTTGAAAAATACGTTACTGAACAAGGCAAAGCATTGAATCTTGGCATATATGCCGCTGACCTTGCTTATGCCGCTACCTTTGAACAGCAGCAGGATGTTCAGACTTATCTGAATGCGATAAAGTCGCTTGCAGATCAGCTTGGTGTTAATTATGATTATGCTGCATTACTCTCAGATGAGTATAAAACCAAATTTGAAAACAAAGATTCACTTACAGACATTATAACCAATACAATATATAATACATATCAGTATCTGGATGAGAGAAGTAATCCAGATCTGGCAGTAGATATGGTAGCCGGTGTTTGGGTTGAACTTATGTATATAGCTACCAATATTTCCGAAGCCTCATACAACTTTAGCGGCCTGGTTGATCTTATAAGTAAACAAAAATCCTCGTATGAAAAGGTCATGAGTCTTCTTGCTGAAAGGAACAGTAATTCGGATATAAAAAATCTTGAAACCAGGCTTCAGGCTTTGAAACCTGCGTATGATAAAGTTGATACCGGTTTATCACAGGCCGACTTTACTCTCATCCTTAATACTATAAAAAATGTCAGGAATTCTCTCATTTAAAGAATTCCTTCTTTTGAGAAAATTCTAAAATATTAGAAATTTGTATACAGCCCTATGCAATTTGCTAGGGCTGTTTGCTTGATATTATGAATGAATCTATCCTCAGAGCTTTAATGCGTTTATTCGCCATAGTATCTGACATAAAGAAAGATGGCCAGGCTGATAATAAACGAAGTATTGTGATCGATTATCTTGATCAGCAATACAGCCAGGAAGTAGTTCAGAAATACATTAATTTTTTCGATGAACAGGTAAAATACTTTCACCAGCTAAACAGCGATCCATTGATTTCTGATCCGGTTGACAAAAATAAAAATGCACAGAGCAGAATTATTGAATTATGCAGCCAGATCAATGAAGAACTCGAGCACAGGCAGAAAGTAATTGTGCTTGTATACTTACTCGACTTTATACGGAGCGGCGAAAGACTTACAAACGAAGAGGTAAGTCTTGTAAGAACGGCAGCATCGTTTCTTAAGATCAGCGATGAAGAATACAGAGATGTAAGGTCGTTCATTTTTGAAGAATTCGAGACCATATTAAACAAGGACTGGCTCCTTGTCATTCAACCGCATAATGTTCCACCGGCTTCGGGTATTAAACAGCTTGCGATCGATAAACTTGAGGGATATATTATGGTGCTTCATATCCCCAGTGCTGATTCTTACATTTTCAGGTATTTTGGTAACATGAAGATGGTGCTCAACGGTCATCGTATAAACCGCGGAAGGTCATATATCTGGTCGGTGGGATCTGTTATACGCAATCCTAAATTCGGATCAATATATTTTAGCTGGATCAGAAGTAAATTTATACAGGCTATCACAGATGTGAAATTTGTATTCACGGCAGAGGATATAGAATTCAACTATTTTAATAGCCGGAACGGGGTGAAAAGATTTAATTTTACAGAAGAATCAGGACGACTTGTAGGAATAATCGGAGGTAGCGGCTCAGGTAAATCCACTCTGTTAAATGTACTTAATGGAAATCTAAAGCCAAGAAGGGGATCTATTAAAATAAACGGCTGGGATATCCACAAAAACAAGGAAATCGTTAAAGGCATTATTGGATATGTTCCCCAGGATGATCTACTCATTAAAGAACTTACTGTTTACGAAAACCTTTTTTATAACGCAAAACTTTGCTTTGACTCATATACCGATGAACAAATCGGCGAAGTGGTTGAAGACGCTCTTATCGATTTCGATTTATTGGAAGCCCGTGATCTTAATGTAGGTGATTCTTTTACGACCATATTAAGCGGGGGTCAGCGCAAGCGGCTCAATATTGCTCTTGAACTTATAAGAGAACCGTGGATCCTTTTCATTGACGAACCCACTTCAGGTTTGTCCTCGGCGGATTCTGAAAAAGTAATTACGCTTCTGAAAAGACAAACTATTAAAGGAAAATTAATTATAACCA
>DATAEX010000107.1:0-3157 GCA_036257765.1 Bacteroidales bacterium | reverse complement strand
CGGTTCAACACAATTACAGGACGTGTCGCCCCCGATGGAGTCCTTTCGGGTGATCTGATCTACAAGATACTGTATGACGATAAGAACAAATGCCTCTGGATCGGAACTTCTACCAATGTTATGCGTCTTGAATATACTACTGGCGGTCATGTAGTTTCTGCCTTTCCGGGATACGAACTTCCCCATGGAGCGGTTCGTTCCATGATTTCCGACAAGAACAATAACCTGTGGTTTTCTGTCGGCGGTCGGCTTATGTGTTATCTGGATGAACAAAGGAATATCCGTGAATTAAACCGGGATTTGCTGGGTGACTATGCTATATTGTCGAGCACTGTTGTCAGCGTTGAAGGGATTGAATACCTGGTGTTCGGCACTACGGATAACCTGATAATGGTTGACCCCGGAAAGTTGTTGAATCGTGAAGACGAAGCACACATCGTACTCGCGGAATTACAGTTAGATCACAATAAGGTAAATGCAGGTGATGAAGTATTCGGAATCGTTGTAATGAATGAGGCTTCGGAATATGTATCGTCTATCAGCCTGTCATATAAATGCCGCTGGATATCGTTACAATTCGTAGAATCAGGACTTGATTTGTTTGTGAACCGTTATCAGTATTACATAAATGGATTCAGCAATTCATGGCAGTATCTTGAAATTTCGAATCCCCTAACATTTTCACAACTCAGCCCCGGTAAATATACGCTTCAGATCCGGCGATTTGAAAATAATGCAAGTGCACCGGTTTGCTGGTCGATTACACTGAATATTATTCCACCGTGGTGGAAAACCGGATGGTTCACAATTATTCTTGTTGCGGTTTTAACTTTGCTTGCAGTTCTCATCGTCTGGATTTTTATAATATATAGCCGGAAAAAGCACGCCAGGGAGGTTATCCGAATCGAGAAAGAAAAGGAAGATGAACTGTTACGGGAAAAGGAAAGCTTCTTTACGGGCCTGTCGCACGACCTGATGACGCCGTTCTCGCTAATCATGTCGCCTGCAAATGACCTTATCAGGGAATACCCGAAAGAGGACACTATAAAGGAAAAGCTCAGGATAATTCGCAAAAACGCTTCTTTCCTGAGCGATATATTCGGAACAATACTTGATTTTAAAAGAGCTGAATTAAGCGGTGACGATATCAGGGAAACTCAAATTGAAATCGTGGCTTTTGCCCGTATGGTGGTTAATGCGTTCGATTACCTGGCTAGTTCAAGAAATATACATCTTGGCTATTCCGCCAATATTGCCTCACTCGAAATCGTTACCGATAACGTTAAAATTGAAAGAATACTGTTTAACCTGATTAGTAATGCCTTAAAGTTTACGCCCGACGGAGGAAAGATTGATGTGGAACTGATCTCTCACGATAATAATATGATCAGCATGGTTGTAAGAGATAGCGGAACTGGCATGGATATGAAAAAACAAGCCATGGTTTTTGAAAAGTTTTACAGGGATTCCGAAGGAGAATACCATGGGAATAAAAAGGGATTGGGACTGGGACTCTATATTGTGAGGAAATTTACCGACAAGCTCAGAGGCACGATAAAAGTGACATCTGCTCCCGGCAAGGGTACGGAGATTAAAGTATCGTTTCCTGTTAAGGCGGTATCAGCGATTGCCCCGGATGGTCAGGATTTCCAAAACCAGCTCACCGATGATAAATCAACGATCCTTGTGGTTGAAGATAATGCTGAGATGAGTGATTACATCAGGAACAAGCTGATACCTCATTTCAACGTTTTTACTGCAAACAGCGGTGTCGGGGCCTTGTCGGCTATAGAGGGAATTATGCCTGAGATTGTCATTACAGATATTATGATGCCTGGTATGGATGGGCTTGCCCTAACTCAAAAATTAAAGGGAAATGCACGATATGCCGACATCTTTGTGGTTTTACTAACGGCACGAGTTACAATTGATGATGAACTTGAAGGTTATAAAAAGGGAGCAGATCTTTATATAAAGAAACCATTTGACGGTGAGGTGCTTCTCAAGCAGATGATCAATATTCATACAACCAGGCAGAAACGTAAAAGCCAGATCATGTCATGGCTTGTGTCAGATGAGGAACATGACAGCATAGAATTCGATCCGAAGGAGTCGTTTTTACAGCGTTCCATGCAGGTTATTGATGAGCATATCATGGAACCCGAGTTCAAAATTGATGAATTTGCATCAGCACTAAACATGAGCAAAACGGTCCTTCACAGGAAATTCCGGCTTTTTGTAGGACAAACTCCTAACCAGTTTATCCGCCTGGTGCGACTCCGGAAGTCGGTTCAACTTTTACAAACCACGGATCATTCGATAGCAGAGATTGCATATCTCACTGGATTTAATCAGTCGCATTACTTTATCAAATGCTTCAGAGAGGTGTATAATCAGACACCGGGCGATTTCAGAGCGGTGAAAAGAAGCAGGGAGTAAGGTGTAGGGAGTTAGCGGTATGTAGTAGTCCCAAGTGCACCTTCAAGCAAAGCATTCAGCACTTCCTGGTCTGCAATAGTATTGTTTCTCCGATTGAAAATACCGCATGCAAAATTTCCGATTCCTCCGTTATCCCAATAAAAGGGTATTAAGCCGTTCGCTTTTGCCTTTTGAGTAATATATTTATGAAACCAGGCTCTCGATGCCGTATGCAGTTTGAGAGCATCGTCCTTTAGGGATGACCGGCGAAGGGCCGAAAATTCACCCATTACAACCGGTATACCCCTGTCGACAAACTGTTGTTTCATTTTAAGGAAGAGCGCATCAACTTCCTGTTCTTCACCCCAGGTTGCATTACGCAACGGATCTTCGGCCGAGTGATACTCTTTTCCCCAGTAATAGAACATTTTACCCCAGCTGGCATCTGCATTCATGCCACAAAAATTCCACGGAGTATAATAATGAATTTCCACCATCATCCTGCCCGGAATTTTATCTTCAGGCAGGGATGTCATAAGATTATGGGTTTTTTCAATATCGGTGGACGGACCCTGGATCACCAGTACGCGGTAAGCATTCTTACCTCCTGTTGAACGAACGGCATTAATAAAAGTCTGGTGATAGGATTTCAGGACAGCCATCTGTGTTTCATTTTCAACATTTGGTTCATTTGCACCTGCAAACAGAAGATGCTCATCAAAATCACGCATGTAAGTCG
>DATAEX010000099.1:0-3946 GCA_036257765.1 Bacteroidales bacterium | reverse complement strand
AACTATCGTAGAAAACTGCCTCTTCAATTTTATTACTGCCTGCTGGAGAAACCTCAGCAGCAGGCCAGTTATTGGTTCCGATTCCGATTGCCCCGGCAGCAACCTTGAAGTCAGCAATACTATTATGGGGAGCTGTATTTTTGACATCGGCTATAAGCCATATTGCGTTAAAACCCGTGGTAAGCTTATACTTTAAATTGCTGAATGAAATTTTTCCGTTTGAGATGCTTGATGCAGCACCGAATTTCAAAGAGCTTCCTTTAAGGGTTGTCCGATAAATACTATCGTGCGTCCCAATCAGTTCAAAACCATTTTCTGCAAAAAGGCTATCATGAGAACTAAGGGATATAAACTCAACGGAATTCAAATTAAGAGAATCTGTGTTACCTATTACATTTACATCGATTCTCATTAATGGCAAATCGGTCACACCGGATGGTACCGGGTCCTGTTCTACCTGATGTATTTTAACCGATTTTGCATACCGGATGATAACATCCTTTTCGACGATGACAACACTGTCTATACAAACACCGAATTCACCCCTCGCCTGGCTTTCAAATGCAATCTGAAAATCCTTGCATAGGTATTTAAGGCCAAAATCTTTTATGTTAAAGGAATGAGTTGTCCATTCATCTATTGGGTTATAATAATGAACTATAGTATCCCATGGAGCTGAACTCCCTGCTTTGAAAAGAACAACCAGGGTATTTGATCCGAAAACCGATTCAAACATAGAATGGGCAAATGCAAGCTCAGGTTTTTTTGAGTCACTTAAGTCAATTGGGATTGAAACAATCTTCCTGATATCGGGATTAAAATCACTCCAAACATGAAATGCGTTATATGTACCTTCATAAGCAGCGTCGGGATTGTAATTCAGGCCGTCAGAAAGATTAACATAGCCTCCCTTTGAATTAAAAATCCAGTTCTTATTGTTATCGGATGGCACATTTGTCCATTGTGCCCTGTCGGCCGAGGTTTCGAAATACGATTCAAAATAAAGTATGGTGTCGGTCTGAGCCTGGGATGAAATGAACAATAATAAACCAAGGATACTGAAATACAGGCGTTTCATGGTTAATTGGCTGGTTGTTGGTAATAACTTATTATATGGTATTTACGTATAATGTATAGTTAAGGTTATAAATGAAAATCAGATCAATCGGAGCATTTTGACCTTAAGAAACTTAATACTAAGCCAAACCTAATATTTTGTTATGCGGATGATGAGAAAGCTGATTTTTTCAGTATTTTTTGTTTTAGTTACGCATTATGCCAATTCTCAAACCGATAACCTATTCTGGTTTGCCGCACCCGACATTTCAAGCGATCACGGAAATGCCCCGAAAAACGGAGCGCCCATATATCTTCATTTAACAGCTGTACTTCCCACTACGGTTACTATAACTCAACCGGGCAACCTTTCTTTCACTCCTATTGTGTTTGACCTTGACGAGATGGAGCACAGAACCATTCAGCTGGATGCAATAATGGGTATTGACCAGATTGAAAATTATCCCCAATCATTGCCACAACCTCCTGCGAGTATCCAGAAAAAAGCCTTTAAAATAACATCCTCGCCTGGTGACATTACAGTCTATTATGAATTGGATAATTATTATAACAGGGACATATTTCCCTTAAAAGGCCGGAATGCTCTGGGCAGAAATTTCTTTGTATCCACACAGAATTTCTTTCCAAACGGAAATTATGCGGGAACCGCCTGGAGTGGATTCGTTGTTGCTGCCACAGAAAATAACACAAGGATTGTCGTGTATCCGAATGATGACTGGCTTTATTTTGACACAAATCCCGGCGATTCAATCGTCCTGAATCTCAACGCAGGTGAAACTTTTGCATTCAGGGCGGCTTCGACGGCAGCAAACCGGCATATCAACGGAGTGCCGGTAAAATCGGACAAGAACATTGTAATTACCGTGTATGATGATTCCATGAGGAAAAAGCATACAAATAACAACAATTGCGGTGAGAACTTAAGTTTTGACACCTTTGGCGATCAGATCATTCCGGTGAGTCTTATCGGACACGAGTATATCGTAATGAAAGGCCAGGTTAACGTTTCCAACGCACCTAACTGTCCCGCCGATGGCGGAGAAAGAATATTTATTACTGCTACCAGGCCAAACACCATGGTTTATATCGATGGCGTCCTGGTAACAACCATTCCAAATGCAGGACAGGTATTCAGTTATCAGATTGAGAATCCTGCGGTTCATGTTGAAGCATCCTATCCAGTGTACATTAATCATATTACAGGTTTTGGCGGGGAACTGGGTGGAGCCGTTCTGCCAACAATCGACGGATGTACCGGTTCATATAATGTATCGTTTACCAGAACACCCAATACAAACGACGCTTTCTTCCTGAATATCATGGTCAGAAATGATACCACTACAGGAAGTCCTACCTATAATAAAAGCACCGGTAGTTTTACTATTGTAAGTGGCGGAGAAACTACCGAAATACCCGCTGCATATTTTGATTATATCCTCAACGGCACATGGGCTGTCTTAAGAAAGGATGCTGAAGTTAATTCCTTTATTGCCAGCAAGATCTTACCTGGAAATGAAGCAAGGATCTCCAATTCGGTTGCACGGTTTCATCTTGGTATCATAAACGGAGGAACGGCTACAGGTTGCAAATACGGATACTTTTCAGATTATAAATCGAACTTTGTCAATGCGGGAATAGGAGGTGCAAATGCTACCAAACTGAAAACCTATTGCTCTTTTGATCCGATACATCTTGTTGCCAGTGGAGGTAAAGCCTATAAATGGTTCGGCGAGACGAATGAAGAAGATACTCTCAGATTAAATTCAACAACGGTTGCTGATCCATATTTTTCTCCTGAAACAAGCGGTTTCTTTCGTTTCGGCGTACATGTTCTGAGAGAATGCTTCGGCGACACGATCCTCCATGTTGGTGTTTATGTGATACCGGGCCCTGTGGCACTTTTTGAGGTTGAAACTGTTGAAGGATGCTCCCCGTTCAATGCCGTATTTGAAAATCTTTCCGATACAAACAAAGCGATTCAGAACTACTGGAATTTTGATACACGTTATAACATTACAGTGCCTCAAAGTTCACTCACCAATCCATTCACCTACACTTTCCCGGAAAATCTGACTGATACAATACAGAAATATACGGTGCGGCTGACAGTTAAAGGTGACTTTAACATGTGCCCCAATTCAAAAGAGAAAATCATCAGGATTAAGCCGAGTATAAAGGCCGGATTCACAGCGGACAACACTGAAGGATGTTCTCCCCTGCCCGTTCATTTTAACGATACATCGACAGGATATCTTGATACGTTGAACAGCTATTGGGATTACGGAGTTTATCAGCAAACGTATCAGAAAAGCCCCGATTACACCTTTAGTAATAATCAACTTTCCGATTCAGTATATAATGTCAGGTTGATAGCCTATTCCAAATTTGGTTGTATAGATACCGCCAACTTCCCGGTACGTGTCTATCCTTTTATCAGGGCCAATTTTGGTATCACCAACCTTGCCGGATGTTCGCCTTTCAGCACTGAACTAAATCCGCTTGGATCGGTAGGGGTAACCAATTTTAACTGGACTATCCGTGATCAGAACGGAGCATATCTGGACAGTAACTTTACCCGGAACGACATGGATGCTTTCTCCTTCTATCATAACGATATTACACAACCTTCACCTGATACGCTTTATGCATACATGTACGGTGAAAATAGTTTTGGCTGCACAGACACAGCAATCAGCAAAAGAATGGTTATTTTCCCTGAAGTTCATTCGCTTTTTACTGCCTCGGATCATGAAGCATGTGATTCCACCATCATAACATTCACCAACAACTCAGTGGGTTATAACCTGATACACGAGTGGAAACTGGGAGATGGTGCATTCATTGTGGATACAACCGGTAATAGTTTTTC
>DATAEX010000094.1:0-6646 GCA_036257765.1 Bacteroidales bacterium | reverse complement strand
TACTATTGACGATTCTGAAAAAGAAAAGGCAAGAGCCGCAGAATATCATATCGAAAGGTGCAACTATGCCAGGGAATTAATGGCATCCCCGGTTAAATTTACAACAGACACACTTTCTGTGGAATCAGATTTAAGAATATCCTGTTTTAATCCATTAGTAACGGTTGATGAGAATGAACTGGTTTATATGGATCAGTTCAAATTTTATGATGCTGTTATGATATCAGAAAGAAAAGATTCAAAATGGTTGACTCCCATGAATCTTACTCCTGTAATCCTCTCTGATGGAGATCATTATGCTACAGGTATTTCCGCTGACGGCAAAACGCTTCTCTTTACCAGTTATGATCCTTACCGTTCCGGTGAAATATACGCTTCCTATTACCGGAATGAGTCGTGGACTCCCATGCACAAACTCAATGACGAGATAAATACCGTATTTAATGAGACTCATGCTTCACTTTCACCCGATGGTAATGTGCTTTATTTTACAAGCGACAGAAAAGGAGGATATGGAGCATCCGATATTTATATGTCAGTCAGAAACTCACAGGGTGAATGGGGAAAAGCCGTTAACCTGGGCCCCCTCATAAATACACCGTATAATGAAGAGTCCCCTTTTGTGACACCGGATGGTTCCAGGTTGTTCTTCAGTTCACAGGGACATTATAATATGGGAGGATTCGATATTTTTTATTCCCGGAAAGACCTGGAAGGTAATTGGTTACCGCCCGTTAATGCAGGTTATCCACTTAACACAACCGATGATGACCTGTTCTTTTTCCCCGTTTCCAATGGAAATGCAGGATACCAATCGAGATTTGCGGAAAATTCAGCAGAATCCGAACTCGTACATTATCATATAAGCTCGTTCGGAAATCCTGTCAGGTTTATGGTCAACGGCAAAATCGACATTAACGATCCTGATTGCAATCCATCCTCGATATCGGTTCGATTCATCGAAACGGATGTGAATGACACAATTACTGTAAAGCCATTAAATGAAGACGGATCCTTCAGGCAGAAACTTGCTTCCGGAAACTATCAAATTGATTTTTCCGACCAAACAAACTTATTGCTCAGCCGGCATCTCGAAATTCCAGATTATTTTCCCCATAACAACCTGGTTTTTCACGAGTCCATAACTGTGGCCACCGCTAAATATGCCGATACTGTGTATCTCAGAGACGTACTTTTTGAATTCAATACATTTAAGCCGGTGGATGAATACAACAGGGAAATAGAAAGTATTGTCGGGATCCTTCAAAAATATCCTGAAGTCACTATAAGGATAAGCGGTTATGCCGATGCTATCGGAAGTAAACAGTTCAATCTTAAACTTTCAACAAAAAGGGCAAATATGATAAAGGAAATCCTCGAAAAAAGAATTCAAAAGTCATTAAGGATCATTACGATTCCTTTTGGAGAAAGCAATCCGGTGGCTATTAACAGAAACAGAGATGGTTCCGATAATCCGGAAGGAAGGAGATATAACCGGCGAGTAGAGATTCAGTTTATTGACCTTCCTGATTCACTGCATATTATAAGGGTTAGCGAAGTACCGGTTAATTTAAGACATAATTAAATCAGAGTCAGATAATTGCAATTAGAACGAGTAAATTGATCATACCTATCGTTAAATTATTAAATTTGTGTGTAAAACCTCCAACATGAGAACGGTTTTATTGCTGTTTGTTGTTTCCCTTTTTCAGCTGTCGGTTTATGCACAGCAAAAAACCCCTGATGAGCTTAAGGAATCATTTAATGATGCAGGATTTTTCCTGGCGCAGGAAGCCTACGTTGATGCCTTGTATGATTATAGTGAATTATACAACAACGGTTTCAATACAAATGCTAATATTAATTATAGAATAGGCATTTGCTATCTTAACATACCCGGTCAGAAAGAAAAATCGATTAACTACCTTCTCGAAGCTGTAAAGGATGTATCTAAAAAATATAACGAATCAAGTCTGAAACAAAAATCGGCACCAATTGATGCCTGGTTATTTCTGGGTAATGCATACAGAGTGAATGACAAACTGACAGATGCCATAGCTGCATATAACCATTACAAAGAACTGGCAACCACACCTGCTGAAATAGTTTATGCAGACCAGCAGATTACTGCCTGTCAGACTGCCCAACGTTTTATTGAAAACGGTAAAAACATAAGGTTTACAAACCTGGGAGATTCGGTAAACGGACCATCTTCAAATTTAAAAGGTGTAGTTTCCGGAAATGGGCGGGTTTTGTTATACATGAATGAATTGCCCTTTTACACTGCTGTATATTTTTCTACTTATACAGGTCAGGGATGGTCTTCTCCTGTTAATATAACACCGCAGATTCAATCTGACGGCGATCAGTTTGTAACCTCTGTATCATACGACGGCACACAGCTTTTATTGACCAAAGAGGATCCCTTCAATAGTGACATTTATATAAGCCATTATAAAGATGGGATATGGTCAAGGTCTTTTCCTGTTGCCGGGGAAGATATTAACACCAAATTCTGGGAATCACATGCTTGCCTGTCAAAGGATGGCAAGACTCTGTTTTTTACAAGCAACCGGAAAGATGGTTCAGGCAATATGGACATATATAAGTCTGTTTTACGGGGTTCTTCGTGGGACAAGCCGGTAAATCTTGGTCCCTCAATTAATACCGCTCTTAACGAGGATACACCATTCATTTCTGAAAATGACAGCCTGCTTTTCTTTAGTTCCCAGGGACATGAAAACATGGGAGGTTATGATATTTTTGTTTCGAAGCTCGATGCCTCGGGTGCATGGACAAAACCAGAAAATCTTGGATACCCGGTAAATACTACTGATGATGATCTGTTTTATTTTCCATGGAGGAACAATGAAGTAGGATTTCTTTCAAGGATAAGGGATGGAGGATATGGTAAAGAGGATATCTATGCTCTTCAATCGTTTGATGATAAGGAATTTGAAGTTATACTGGCTGAATTATCTAGTGAAAATAAGACTGCAGTTCCCGAAACAATAATTCCTGAAATACCTGCCAATGAACAAGTTATTGCAGAACCTGAAAAAACAAATGTACCCGCTACTCCACCCATAACTGCTGAGCCCTCTGAAGCCGCTAAACCCTTTGAAACTACTCAGCCTGCTATACCGGCCAAAGTATCAGCCCGTGAAATAGAACTGGAACCGGTTTATTTTGCTTTTGATAACTTCCAACTTAACGAAACAGCTAAGAAGCAACTGGAGAAGGTAAAGGGATATCTTATGGAATATCCGGGTACTCATGTAAAACTGATAGGCCATGCTGATGCTAAAGGACCGGCTGATTATAATCTGAAACTTTCTGAAAAAAGAGCTACCGTTGCAAAAGAATATCTCGTATCAGGTGGTATAGATGCCGCGAGGATCGAAAGTATGGGACTTGGAGAAAAGAATTTTGCTGCTGTTAACTCAAATGCAGACGGCTCCGATAACCCTGAAGGTAGGCGCCTTAACAGAAGAGTTGAGTACGAAATAATAGGAACTGAGAATTCTCCGATTATTATCCGAATGACACCTATACCGGAGAATCTTAAATACAGGCAATAGTTTCTTATATGCGATTTCTTATATGCTTTGTGCTGACTTTGGTTTGCGGTTTTATTATTGCGCAACCCGAAGATAAAAAGGAACTCTTTTCCGAGGGGGTTTATTTTTTCAATCGTGAAGATTTTTCTGAAGCATCTTATTATTTTAAACGATTGGTAGATATTGAACCTGACAACTGTCACTTTAATTTCAGGTTAGGGGAATGTTACATGAATATTCCGGGACGTGAGGTAATGGCAGTCACTCATTTTGAAAATGCTGTCAGGAGAACTGTGGAAAAGAAAAAATACCATTATGGTGATGCGGACGAAACCGATGCACCTCTTCACGCCTGGTTTTACCTGGGTAACGTTTACAGGATTTCCGGCAAACTCACGGAAGCCCTTCATGCATATGATACCTTCATTAACTCTCCCTATTATCAAGGAAATTACAACATCAATGTAGTAGAAAACGAAGTTAAATCGTGCGAGAACGCAAAGATAATAATGGATAGTCCTGTTGCAGCTACAATTCAGCCGTTGGATACATTTGTAAATACTACAGCTTCTGAATTATTTCCTGTTGTCTCATGGGATGAAAGTACTATCATATTCATCAGAAAGCTTAAATTTTACGATGCCATATTAATGGTAACCAGACAAGGAGATGTCTGGAGCACTCCGGTCAATCTGAATCCGCTGATTGGCTCAGATGGTGATTTTTATCCCGTTTCCTTCTCCCGTGATGGAAATACGTTGTTCCTCGTGAGGAACATTGGTGAGAATAAGGATCTGTATGTTTCGTATAAAAGAAACAATATCTGGACAAAGGCCGAATCTCTTGGCAAATCAGTAAATTCTTCAGCCGATGAGACCTGGGCCAGCTTATCCGCCGACGGTCATACCTTATGGTTTACAAGTTCCCGTAAGGGGGGAGTAGGAGGTCAGGACATTTATTTTGCGACTCTGGACAGAAAAAATACATGGTCAGGGGTTAAAAATGCAGGGAAGATTATCAATACCCGATTTGACGAGGAAAGCCCATGTATATCAGGGAAAGACGACATACTTTATTTTAGTTCAAAAGGCCATTCAGGAATGGGAGGATATGATATATACTATTCAGTCCTTGACGGTAGGACCTGGAAGAAACCAGTTAATATCGGTTATCCTGTAAACAATACCACTGATAATGCAGGATATACTCCTGTCGGAAACGGCGCTAAAGGTTATTATTCTTTTGATGATCTGAAGCACGGCAATGCCCAGGATGTTTACCTGGTGAGTTTTAAAAATACTCCCGTTCCCTGATTATGGAAGGCACTGAGATAATCCTGCGGGCGCCGGAACCATCAGACCTTGAAATTTTATACCGGTGGGAAAACGATCGTGAGACCTGGCAAGTGAGCAACACGATCACTCCTTTCTCAAAATACATACTCGAAAAATATATTGAAAACGCTCACCTCGATATTTATCAGGTAAAGCAGCTCAGATTAATGATCGATGTTAAAGAAAAACTTTCGGTAAAGACTGTCGGTACAATTGATCTCTTCGATTTTGATCCCTATCACCTGAGGGCCGGAGTGGGAATTCTTATCGGAGATAAATCTGATCGGGGCCAGGGTTATGCTTCACAGGCCCTGGGAAAATTTATTCAATATTGTTTCAATATTTTGCAATTACATCAATTATTTTGTAATATTACCCCGACTAATGTAGAAAGTCTCCGACTGTTTAAAAAATGGGGATTCCGGATTACCGGCCGCAAGGCCGATTGGATCAAGACAGTTGACGGATTTGCAGAAGAATTATTATTACAATTAATTAACACTAAGACTAAATAATCCAATAACCCAGTAATCCAATGACCCAATAACCCAATAACCCATTGACCCATTAACCGGCTAACAGATCCGACCCTAAGCCCTTATAATATTTTTATTACAATCCTAATGATTTTATGATCATCAGGTTCTCTATGCGCACATTGGCGGTTATACTATTTTTACTTACTCTTTTCATTTGCGAAGGAATTTTCGCACAGGATGATAAGCCAATCAGATCTTACTTTTCAGAAGATGATTTGAAAAAACTGGTTAAAGCGGAAAAATATAAGGCCGATGCAGATAAGTTCAGCGCTGAAACCAACAAACTTAACCTTGAAATAATAAACATTCAGGCAGAAACAGGCTTGAGTGAAAAGTCCATTGCTAAAAAGGTCAAAGACCTTGAGAACAAATCAATACAAAATCAGATCGCAGCGTCAGAATTGTTTGAGAAGTCAAATGAAATAAGATTTACAGTTTATAAGAAAAATATCGACGATCTCCGGAAAAAGCATTCAGAGAACGATTCAGAGTTCATTGATGCGAAACTGCTCGAAGAGCAGGCAGGAGATAATTATTTTCAGGCTGCCAGCTACAGGATTGAAGCAAAAAAGCTCGACGGTTATGCAAAAATAGAGAAGCTCAATGAAGCTGCTATTCTTGAGGAGCAGGCTATCCAAAAACAACTTTCCGTACTCTACCAGTATCTGGGGATTTCCCAACTTGTCAGCGATGGCGGAGAAGTTGCGGAAAGTACGGCTGAAATAACAATTAATCAGGAAATGATTGATTCTTATAACAGATATATGGCATCGGGTCAGCTGTCTGATTCCACTCTTTCAACCGGTAAGATAGCAGCAGTTACAACTTTTGACCCGGATCGGCTGCTCAATCTCTGGTATGATTATATGTATGGCTTGCGGGATAGTATAGATAGCAATGTCAGACAGGAATTGACAATGACATCTGATGAGGTAATATCAAATTCCCCTGCGGAACCTGAAGAGAATCTCATCGGAGTAGGGGAGACTAAAAAAGAGGAGGAGACTTCCGTTTCAAATGATAAAGCCGGTGATGTTATCTATCGTGTGCAAATTGCGGCGAATCGGAGCGAGCTTTCGCAGCGCACTCTGAGCAAAATTTATTACGGCACCAAAAACGTTGAAGTAACAAACGAAGATGGATGGTACAAATATACTGTTGGAGATTTTGCTACATATGACGAAGCAAGCGATTTCAAAAAGTCCAGTGGAAT
>DATAEX010000080.1:0-5442 GCA_036257765.1 Bacteroidales bacterium | reverse complement strand
TCATAGTCCACTGTTTATTGATTTATCAAAACGACAATAAGAGCGATCACAAGAATGATAAGATAAATGATGATTAATATTCCCAAAGATTTGAAATACAATCTCAGGTTTTTGAATGCTTCTATCAAACGGGCATTATCTTTGTTTGCTGCTGCCTGTTTTATCCGTGACGAAAACCGGATCAAAAATATATAGGGAAAGATGAGAATCAGTCCGGGAATAATGGCCAGCAAAATAACCCGGGAAAAGTTACCTCCGATTAAACCTGAAATAATTACCAGGGATGCGAATACAATGCCCGTAATACCTATAAAATTTGCCCACGGTACTGCTTCAATAAGATCTTTTGAAATATCAGGAGAAGATTGGGTGGATGATAAAGAAGTGCACCTGATTACAACTGGTTTGCTGCGTGCCTGAATGCCGTTTTTAGTAGCAACCAGTTCAAATGTCACATCCTTATCGCTATCATAGAACTCGGATTTTTCCAGGCTTTGCTGTGACGTGCCCAAAGTTTGAAAGAAAGTTCCATTCCTGAAAAGGTCGATTTGATCAGCTTCTACATTCCAGCTCAATATGAAAGTGCCGCCTCGTTGTATAACATTGGTGTTGCTTTTGAATTCATGGATAATTGCACCTTTTGAAGCTCTCGTTTCAGAATCCATTGGATTATTTTTTAAACCTCTATAATGTCAATTATAAACAACGATTTGTCATCGCCTGTACCCTGGAGTTGAGTTATGATTTCGTCGCGGGCTTTTTCGGCATCTATAACATATTCTTTAATCAGGGTTTTTTCAGTAGCTTTTCCAATACCATCAGAAAAACCGATCACTGATTGTATTTTGCTCCTTTCAGTTATTTCTGGATTTGATTGCCGGATGATAATGTCGAAATCGTTCTGATTCAGCGCTAACAGAAAGGACACGGGACCTATCTGATTATTTTTAGTTGAAAGTGCAGTATCGACGTTTACGTGTTCACCATCTCTTATGAAGCTCAGCAGTTTCGAGTCTCCGGTTCTGCATACTTTTAAATCACCGTTGAGCATAAATCGGGCAATAAGGACAGTTGAGGCACAATCGGGTTTTATGCCATCTTTCAGATTTTTTCGCAGGACCGATTTTTCCGTATCGGGTAATGAGTTAATTCGTTCCAGCCATTCATCTTTGACCTGTTTTATGATTTTATCAAGTATGGCGCCCAGCGAAAATGATTTTTCGTCAAGTAAAATGCTTCTTACCTTTCTGCCGAGTGATTGAGCCAGCAAGCGGCTTGAAAAGTACTCCCTTTTGGTTTCAGGATTAATAAGTGGGTCAAAGAAATCAGAAGAACCATCCATTAGCCACGCAAGAACCTCATTCCCGCTCACAATGAAACCACAAACATCTTCACCCAGATCCCTGTCAACATTCATCTTTTTCCTGGGCCCGGCAGTCATCATTATTTCACTTTGAAAGTATTTGTCAGAAGGAATATCCTTACCATGAACGTCTTGTTTTGATTTTAATATTTTTATTTCTTCACGATACTGGTTAACAAGTACTTCCTGCTTTTGAAGACTTTCTTTTACAATTTTGAGCGATTTTGAATCATCACCTTTGGAGGAATTTTTGTTAACGAATAAGCCTTTTTTGTAAAGAGCCCATGTTAAAAGAAAAAGCAGAATTAAAGCGACGGGGATCCACCATAAACCTATAATTCGTTTATTATTTCCGTTCTGACCAGGAACAACAGGAGGTTCTTCGGTTTTACTGAGGCTGATATTCAGGATTGTATCTCTTTGAGCGACAAGACTCCTGGAAATTGAATCATAACCGGGCACGGAGATCGTAACACCATATTTTTTCCCCGGAAGAAGATAAAGTTCTGCTGCGGAACTGTCATATTGAATGGGTACAATGAAAGGATCCAGCGACTGAACAAATACCGAAGGATTTGATACCGGGGTCATTTTTAACTGTACATGAACATAACCTGAAAACTTGCTTCTGGCATACAAGAATGCCCGGGTTAGAGATAAAGTGTCTGAAAGATTCATAGTCTTAAGAATTGCCTGTAATCGGCTTATGGGTTTTAAAAGCGTACAATTCCTGTTCATATTGGCTTTCAAAAACAAGCTGTCGGCCTTTTTTACAACAGATGCGTCATCTTCGGTATTTTCAAATTTTATCTCTATTAATGCCTTCTGGTAGTCGCTGAAATTTTTACATGAATTATTTTCCTTTGATAATGCAATAATTTCGCGAAAAAGTATAGTAAGACTGTCGGCCTGATTGTCAAGTGCCGAAACCCGGATATTTGCTGCAAGGCAAATAAAAAGGATCAGTAGCGGTATTTTTGTCAGCCTCATCGTCTCAACTGTTTCTCAAGACAGGCCGGACAAAATCCGGAAGCGCCGGAAGCCATACGGAATAAATATTTCAAATTTCCGATATGAGCGGGATCGTTAAATAAAAAGAACTGAGGAACGTTGTGAATGGGGCAAACGCTCACAATATTGCGAAGTTCCTTGCAACCGGGATCATTTTCCGATCCGAAATATGCTGATATGAGGATATCGTGGTTCAGCCCGCTCAACACATTCTGCTTAAAGGGGTTCGGACTTAAAACCATACTGCCGTTCACAACATATTGGCGTCCGTCAGTATACATCAGCACACGTATATTGGGAACCGAAACAGAATCCACTGAATTATATTTGAAAATCCGTTGCACCATGGGTATATAATTCTTAACCGGAAAACCCTGTAACTGCCTGTTCAAAAACTGGCTGACAAAAATATAGGCCTGCTGCAAGGCTTTATTGATATCAGTACCATGGGGAGTTTGCTGCATTTCGATCAACTCATTATATAAGTACTGTGAAAATGCCGTTATATTTTTATGCAGTTTTATGACATTGGCAACGGTATCTATAAACATGAGTTCCACCCTGTCGTCGAACTTGAAGCAGGCAACAAATGCGTTGGAATTGTTTTGAAGTCTTTCAAGATCGAAAATTCCGCTCGCGGCGCTGTTGGCAACAAGTGTCAACCGGGTAAGGGGGATTCCTTCAAAAGCTATATCTGTCATTGAATCCGAAGCATCCATCATGATCACACAAAGGCCTACTTCTTGTTCTTCATCTTCTTTTATAATGATTTCTGGTTTTGGTTTTATTTCAGGCGGAGGTTCCTTAACATCCGCCTCTTCAAACCGAAGGATCCCGGTAAGCGGATCATCATCTAAAGTACAATAATAGGGATGCTCCGGATCGGGATCAAATTCATCGAAAACATGTGCTTTATTTTTCTGACAGACCCATTTTTTCATAGGAAAGGATTTATGATTATACTTTATTTTTTCTTTTCTGATTCATTAAATAACAGCGAGGAAACTTTTTGCATCTGAATTGCCTTTTGCTTCAAAAGCCATTTCTCTTTCTCTTCTTCATCTGAGGCAACTACTTTTCGCTGCATGAGAAAAGGCAGTTTCCCTGATTTTACAAGCGAGGCCTTATCGTCGTCCACCGTCTCGCTCTTTCCGTTTGCAGGTGATAGAGGAGTCATTTTCGGTATTGGCGATTTTGATTTTTCTGGTTCCATGATTATTAATGAATTATTTATGTAACACCTGTTCCCATTACCTCGGGAGCAGGTTTTGTCATTTTAAGGTTTTCCGCGACTTTATTAATAAGTTCCTGTACTTCCTTTTCATGAGCAATAAATTCGTTTACCTGATCTATATCATATTCTCTCCCCCGATATACAAACTGCTCTATTTTATTTTTGATCATTTGATTTTTAATCTCACTCCAAACAGTTGTAGCAGTAATTTCAACTCCCTGTTTAATTAAAGACTCAATACCTTTTTCAGTAGTCAGTTGGGCACCCTGGGAAATCGAAGCAGCACTAATACTGATTTTAATAGGAACATCATTATAATTTGATTTTGCATTGGTTATAATCTGATCAATATGCGAACCCTCACCAGAGCAACCGTCACAGGGAGTACGGTTAATATCCAAATGAACCGGAACAGGTTGATCTGCGGGTGTTTTTAGACGTTTCCGATTTTTCCTGATGCGTTCCAGAAGTTCAGGAAATTTAGTTTTTAAATGCTTTTCTGCATGACCGGGCAGTGGTAATTTTTGAGTAATCCGTGCAAACTGCTTGTGATCTGAATCATAAAATACGAAAATTGTAGTTCTATTTGCAAAGAAAAGCATACTGCCTGCAAAACTCTGCAATTGCCTGATTCCTTTAGGCTTACTCATATCCAATTGAGCAATCCTCTCTGCAAGACTGGCACTAACAATTACATCTATAGCTCCAATATTATCCTTACTGGGTTTGAATAAAATCCCACGGAGTCCTTCGGGAGAATAACGATTATAAACTGAAGTAATCAATGCTTTTTCTTCTTCCGTATCATCAATCCTTTTACCTGTTAATTCTTTTTTTACCTTGACTTTAACATCTGTGCTAACAATATCATCTTCTTTTTTATCCTTATCCTTATCCTTTCCTCCAAACAAACCGGCAATACCTTTCACCAGCGAGACTGCCTGCCTTATTACCCAATCGATAACGGCATTGATCGGTGCCTGAATTTTTGCAATAATGGCTTTTATTTTCTCGCTGATGCCGTCCAAACCCAACAGACTGGCAAGGAAGCTAATGGCAACAGGAAGGGCTTTCGCCAGTGCATTTTCAACAGCTGTTGCCGCTACACCTATAGCTCCCTTTGCAATAGCTGTTATGGAATCGATTATGGCATTCACAAGATCAAGAATCTGTTTGCCCCTGGTTATAAAGAACATGACGACATCATAAATCATTTTGCAGGCCTTGATAAAAGCCGAGGCAGGATTGAGCAAACTGATGAGCCATGTAATTCCTGCCACCACAATCTTCTGGATTACAAATTCCTTGATCGAAGAAAGAACGGTTTCCTTAAGAGTTTCAACCTTGTCTTTGATATACTTCCAAAGCCCGCCGATCCCTTCATTCTTGATTATTATAAATATTTCAGCCGCTTTCTCAAGGCCGGCGACAACTCTTTCTCCCACTATTTTTACGGCCCTGGCCCTGATGTTTGCATAGGTGAGTCCAAGCACTGAAAGGATCAATGTGATAATTCCGCGCAAATCAAATGTTTTTGGTATTTCAATTCCTGCTGATGCCAGTGTGCCAAAAAGCCATCCCATCAGCCCTGCTTTTAAATGTTCACCAATTCTTGACATAAAGCTGCTGATACCCTTCTTAACACCGGCTACCAGGTTTCCCAGGAAGCCGATCGGATCTTCTATAATAAGTTCTATCGCCGCAGCCGCCTTGGCAAGTATGTTCAGCAATAGATTTTTAAATTCGATAATAGCGTTAATTACTTCCTTGATTGCGCCTATTGCCTTTGAAACAAGACCTTTATTGGCTTCCTTCATATCCGCAATTCTCTTGT
>DATAEX010000072.1:0-3437 GCA_036257765.1 Bacteroidales bacterium | reverse complement strand
ATCCTGAAGCCGATATTCGTGGCGGTGCAAATGCAGGCATTGACCAGGTCTTTTTCAGAACAGGTAACAAGATTTGCAAGCAGTCCCCCACTTACCAAATCAAAACTATCTCAGAACTCAGGGAGATTCTTTAATTACTCTCTTTCAGAATGATTTGAAATTGTCCGGAGTTATTCAGGATTATTTCTTCTTGTCCTGTCCTTCCGATTTCGAAATAGAATCCCTCATCTGAGTATCGGCATCGATATTCTTCAGCCTGTAGTAATCCATGATCCCCAGGTTACCCGACCTGAAAGCCTCTGCCATTGCAAGCGGAATTTGTACCTCGGCTTCTATAACTTTTGCGCGTGCTTCTTGTGCCTTAGCCTTCATTTCCTGCTCTATAGCTACTGCCATGGCTCTTTTTTCCTCTGCTTTAGCCTGGGCAATGTTCTTATCCGCATTGGCCTGATCCATTTGCAGAACGGCACCTATATTTTTCCCTATATCAATATCCGCTATGTCAATTGAAAGTATTTCAAATGCAGTTCCTGCATCTAAACCTTTATTCAGAACCACTTTTGAAATGTTATCCGGATTCTCGAGAACTTCTTTATGTGATACAGCTGAGCCGATGGATGAAACTATTCCTTCTCCTACACGTGCCAGTACGGTCTCTTCACCGGCGCCACCAACGAGCTGTCTTATATTGGCTCGCACAGTTACGCGTGCTTTACAGATAAGCTGAATACCATCTTTTGCTACTGCGGTGACAGGAGGAGTATTGATAACCTTGGGATTAACAGACATCTGAACTGCTTCGAAAACGTTTCTTCCGGCCAGATCGATGGCGGTTCCCGCTTTAAAGTCAAGTGGTATATTTGCTTTATCAGCTGAAATCAGAGCATTTACAACCTGCTTTACATTTCCGCCGGCAAGATAATGAGCCTCAAGCTCATCCGCATTAAGATTAAGTCCTGCTTTGGTGGCACTCACAAGGTTATTCAGAATGATGGAAGGAGGAACCTTTCGGATACGCATTCCGATAAGTTGCCAAATGGGAACGTACACTCTGGCAAATACTGCACTGAACCATAATCCCAGCGGTACGAAATAAAAGAATAGCCATACGAGTAAAATTACACCTATTGCTACAGCCACATAAATTCCAATTCCGGTTCCTTCCATGTCGATTAATTTTTAGGTTTAACAATTATTTGGGTATTCAGCACTTTCAATACTTCTACCTCTGTATTTTCATTTATAAAACCTCCGGTTGATTTTGCTTCGCAAATCACATCATTCACAATTGCCTTACCAACAGGGGCCAGCCGGGTTATAGTTTTCCCTGAATCACCGGGTTGTATCTTATCAACAATGAAAGGCTCATGTCTACTGTTAATATTTGCCTTAAGCCCAAGATTTTTCCAGGTTTTACGCTTAAAAACGTAGTACATCGTTGCAAAAGAAGCTACTACAGTTCCTGCCAGGGTAATATTTCCCGTGAGCACATTATGAAAGTAATAAGATGATCCAATACCCAGGAAAATAAAGAGGAATCCGGCAATGCCAAAAACTGTAAAGCCTGGAATGATCAGAAATTCAACCAGAAGCAAAAAGATTCCAAGTAAAATTATTATTATTATTGCCAGTAATGACATGATTTTAGGTAAATTTAATCAATAGTTGCGTTAAGCTCACGCTCAACGAGTCCTTCTCTTAAGGGCTTCAAATCTTCATAGGCACCTTTTTTAACATCGCATTTTCCCTTGTAGTGAACAAGGTAAGTACATTGTTCAGCTTGTGTAGCCTCCATATCGCATACTTCGATAAGCGAATTTATCACATAATCGAAACTATGTACATCATCATTATGCAGGATAAGATACCGTCCTCCGGCCTGTCCTTCATCCACAATTTCCTCAAATTCCGGTTTGTTGGTCTTAATTTCCTCAGGTTTCATAATCCAAAAATGACTCTTTTCAACTTCAAAATTACGTAAATATAATTTTTTTCGAATTCTACAGGTCTAAAAAAGGATAATAAATATCATAGTTTGAAACCTGCAAATTCAATCTCTTTCGCTTTTTCTGTAGATATAGGTTTGCCATTTTGAAATGCTACAATAAATGCATCGGGAAATCCTAAAGAACGAATCGATTCCAATGCTTTTGTTACACTCTTCAGACTATAAAACAGGCCGGCGTAATACTTCAGCATGGTGGTTCCTGATACCTGCTCATAGGCAACGGGACTAATTCCACCGAATGAATCATTAGGTTTTAATTTGCTGAAAACACCGAGCTGCACTCTGTATATAAGACCGGTATCCTGTATTAATCCCTGTGGAACAGGATTAATATCGGAATAAGCCGGTTGATTTTTAATCATAAATTGGTCAGATTTGACGATACTCATTGATTTGCTGTGATTTTCAGTAGCAACCGCAGTATTATCAATATCAACCGAATTGTCTGCTTCACTTGTAGTTTCTTTAGTCCCTGAATTTAACCTATACTGGTATACTTTAATATCATTGACTTCCCTTGACAGCGTGACAACCGAATCTGTTTGTACCGGAGTTACATATTCCCTGAGTTTCCTGGCTTCCGAGAACTTAAAGTCGGCTTGCCTTTGTAAGGCTTTTGCCAGCTTATCATTCCTCAGAATATCATCCACGGTTTGTTTTTTAAGGCTGTCTTCCGGTATTTCCCGTGCCATAATTCTAAGGTCACGCGTAATCCGCGCGGCTGAATCAGCACGTAATTGCAGACGCAATGCCTCAGCAAGCACTTTATTATAGTCATTCTTTACAGGTTTTATATCAGATGCCACAGTAGCATTTTCTATGCCCGGTTGCACCGGTACTTGCGCAACCGGAACAAGCTTTTCTTCAATAATTTCAAGTAGTGAAGCATTTTTTATTTCATCTGCAGATTTGAATAGTATTCCCGTAGAGTCTTTTTCCAGTTTTAGGCGATAAACCGCTACCAGCCCCGGATTCGTAGCTCTCGTTGAAACAAATGAAACTGTGCTGCCAAAACCATCAGTAACATAAATATAGTCATCATAGGGTGAATTGATAGGGAAACCAAGATTTTTGGGCTGTGACCATTTTTTTGTGTTCCAGTCATAAACTGAACTGAAAATATCATAACCTCCCATACTGGAATGTCCGTTCGAACTGAAATATAAAGTGGAGGTCTTAGGATCGAAAAAAGGATACTCCTCGTCATAAGGCGTATTAATAACCTCATCAAGAATTTCAGGGATTCCCCAGGTTTCATGATTTATATTTCGTATTCGGAAAAGCTGTTTGCCATTTTTACGGGTAACATCATACCCCGCTGTATACACGTATTCATTGATTTCGGTATAAGAGGGGAGGAACGTCCAGGGTCTGTAACCGCTTCTGATATCAGCTTTGCTGCAAAACTCAACCGGTTTCTTCATGAGTT